>JAUHYO010000197.1 GCA_030426325.1 Gammaproteobacteria bacterium
TTTCCGCATCGCGTTGGGCCTCGAGCACGGTAGGAACAAAGTAGCGGAGCCAAGGGGTGATTTCGTTGGTGCGCTGGGCTCGCTCAAGGGCGGCATAGTAGTCTTTGCGATGGGCTTCGATCGTCGGCAATCCTTCGGACTGCGGGGTATCGCGAACGACGACAAGGATGAAAAAGGCGACAACCAGGGCGAAGATGCCATGCACGTACAGTACCGCGTGCCAATCGGCAAACACAGCCATCGCGAGGATGGCAATGGGCCCCACCATGCCGCCGCCCACATTGTGTGCGACATTCCAGATCGCCATCTTGGTGCCGCGCTCATTCTGTGAAAACCAGTGCACCATGACGCGGCCGCAGGGTGGCCAGCCCATGCCCTGAAACCAGCCGTTGAGTAGCAACAATCCGAACATGATACTGACGGAGCTGGTGGCGATCGGCACAGCACCCATAAAGATCATGACGATCGCCGAGCATGCCAATCCCAATGCCATGAAGGTTCGCGCATTGCTGCGATCCGACACGCTGCCCATGAAGAACTTCGACAGGCCATAGGCAATCGACACACCGGACAGCGCCAGGCCGAGATCGGTTTTTGAATAACCGGCGTCGATCAGGTACGGCATCGCCAGCGTGAAGTTCTTGCGTACCAGGTAGTAGCCTGCGTAACCGACAAAAATGCCGATAAACACCTGCAACCGCAGTCGCCGGTACGCGGCGTCAGTCTTGTCTTTCGCCAGCGGCGCCTGGTGACCCGGCGGTGCCAGGAATCCAATCACCGCGAGGACTCGAGGAAATGCACAGTGCGGTCAGGAAAGTCCGTAAACACGCCGTCGACGCCAAGTTGATTAATGAAAATATCGAGCAGGTCTTCAAAGTCCTTTGCGTAGGACGGAATCTGGTTTCTTTCGCGCCTGAACGTATAGGGATGTACGACAAGGCCCGCCGAATGGGCCAGCTTGAGCAATTCACTAACTTCAAGATTGCCGGCATCGGAATCCTGGTCGATCAGCAAGTGCATTGAGGGGCCGATTCCAACGGCATACTCCGCGACTTGTCGAATGCCCTCGGCGGTTGTCATCGCCGCGAACTCCCTGGAGTAGGCAATCAACTGAACGAGACGCAAATCCATGTTCATCGCAGGCAGCAGATCTTCACGAATTCGCACCAGTTCGTACGGATCAAAACACTGAAGAAAGACTTTGTCCGAAGGGTGCGTGTAGCCATAAGTTCTCAGGACTTCGAGTACCCTTCGTGCAATATCCTTGCCCTCGGCACGATGAAATGCCGGACTCTTGATCTCCGGATAAATGCCAACCGATTGACCGGTCGATCGATTCAATCCCTGAACAAGCTCAATTTCCTCTGCGAAGGTATGCACTTTGAACGTGGACTGATTAAGCGGAAAGCGATCCGGAAATACGGCGGTAACTGCGCCGTCTCGAATGTCGAACCGTTCCGTGACTGAGAGCTCACGAATCTCGGCAAGCGTAAAGTCAACCGCGTAGTACCTGCCATCGTCACGGGCGCGACCCGGATACAACGTGGCAACATTGCTGACCGTATCGAGATGATGGTCGTGAAGAACGATGATCTCATCATCCTTCGTCATTACCAGGTCTTGCTCGATGTAGTCCGCGCCCTGCGCGTACGCCATCGCCTTGGCCGCGATGGTATGCTCTGGCAGGTATCCACTCGCACCGCGGTGCGCGATGACAAGTGTTTCGACCGCTGCCGGGGCAACGGGTGCACCGCCGTCACAGGCGACGAGCAATAGCAAAACGAGCAAAATGCCGTGCCCGGCAAGAAACTGGTTCGAGTTCATTTCGCCGACCCCCTCTGGTCTGAGTGCGACCTTACGATACGATAATCGTCCGCTCTTTGTGAGGAAAGAATGGACGCCGCGAGCGACCGGAGATAGTCTCACCCAATGCCACATCACGTCATTTTTGCAGCACCATTCTTCATGGATGCAACGCTGCGCTTCCTGCGTGGCGCGCTGCGGCTCCCCAACGTTGCGCTGACCGTTGTCAGCCAGGACCCGGCTGAACGCATGCCGAATGACCTGCAAAAGGCCATCGCCGGGCACTGGCGGGTTGATGATGCGCTCGATCCGCAGCAGTTGGTCGACGCGGCCAGGCATCTCGAGGTCAGCTTCGGCCGACCCGTCAGCTACATTGCGGCACTAGAACAGCTCCAGGTACCGCTGGCGATCGCCAGGGAAGTATTGGGCATTGATGGCCTCTCCTCGGACGCCGCAAGAAACTTTCGCGACAAGTCGCGCATGAAGGATGTACTGCGAGGTGCCGGTGTACCCTGCGCACGACATGCGCTGGTCGGCGATCGGGCGCAAGCCATTGCCTTCATCGAGCTGGTCGGCTTTCCCGTCGTTGTCAAGCCACCCGATGGCGCCGGCGGAAAATCAACGTTTCGGCTCGATCGCCCGCAGGATCTTGAACGCTGGCTACAACAATACTCGCCGAACCCGCAACGACCCAGCCTGTTCGAAGAGTTTGTGCGCGGCACCGAACATTCGTTCGACAGCGTCATGGTTGACGGCAAGCCCGTGTGGCATTCAATTTCCCGGTATATGCCCTCGCCGCTGGAAGTCCTGGAAAACGCCTGGATTCAATGGTGTGTCATGCTGCCACGCGACATCAGCGGCCCGGAGTACGACCCGATACGCGAAGCCGGCATTGAAGCGAATCGTGTCCTGGGACTGAAAACAGGCTTAAGTCACATGGAGTGGTTTCGAAAAGCCGGCGGTGACATTGCGATTTCCGAAGTCGGTGCCCGTCCACCCGGTGCACAGTTTTCGACGCTGTTGTCATACGCACATGATGTCGATTTCTACCGCGCCTGGCCGCATCTGATGGTGTACCGCGAATTCGACCCGCCGAAACGGGCCTATGCGGCCGGTGCCGCTTACATTCGCGGTCAGGGCCGGGGTCGAGTCAAGCGAATTGCCGGTGTTGATGAAGTTCAGCACCGCTTTGGTTCTATAGTCGTAGAAGCCAAACTGCCACACGAGGGGCAACCGCCCAGCGACAGTTACGAGGGCGATGGCTACATTATTGTACGGCATCCGGACACGGATGTTGTGCAGGATGCTCTGCAACAAATTGTCAGCACGATACGCGTCGAACTGCAATGAATCCAAATACACCTTTACGGCTGCTGCTTGGCCCGCAGCGCCCCGTTGTCAACCTGGGCAAGGCGATGACCGATGCCGGTATCGGCGGCGGTCGTATCGCCGTTATTTCGGCGGCATGGCAGGAAGCGGAAGGCGACATTGATGACATTCGCGCGCTCGTGGACAACGAACTTTACGATCTGCCGCTGTACCGTCGTGCGGAAGCGCTTTTTGAAGCGGACAAGTCGCTGCACGAAGCCTACCGGAACCGCCAGGACCAGTTGATTGAACAACAAAACATGTATCGCCTCCGTCTGCGCCAGCTCACCATCGCCGCACGGGTGATCTTGCGCGCCGAAGGCAATGCCGCGGCGATCGCGGAAGAGCGTCGGCATGCAATATCGCAGTTGCGCGCGCTCGACCGCCATCATCTGCGCCAGATCAACAGGATATACGAGCGCTTCGAAGACGCTTTCGCTGTCGATCGAAGTGGTCCGCTTGCGGAGCACGTCGCCGCAATTCAACAAGACCTCGATGGCACGGATACCGTTTTGATCACAGGCGGCAATGTCGTTGTACTGATGAACCGCCTGCAGTTATTCGGGCTTGGGCGGCTGCTGTCGCGAATGAACATCATTGGCTGGTCCGCCGGTGCGATGACGCTCTGCGATCGTATCATCCTGTTTCATGACCGCATGCCGCAGGGCCGCCGCGAGCCTGAAGTGCTGTGCAACGGGCTTGGGATCGTGCCGGGCACAGTGTTGTTGCCTAATGCAAAAAATCGTCTGCGGACCCGGGAAACGGTCAGAAGCAGCCTGTTCAGCCGCCGATTCGCGCCAGCGACCTGCCTTACGCTTGACAATGAATCCGTGCTGCTGATGCAGGATGGCAAGGTTTCCGACAGCGAGTCCGTCAGGCACATTGCCCGCGACGGCACGTTTGCAAGAGTTAAAGTCGTATGACGCCTGCGCTCAAGAAGCTGCTTCGGAAATCAGCACCGTCGGTATCGGACGTCGATGCGTTTGTCAGTGAGAATGCGTTTCCGCTGGTCGACGGTACGGACGTTACGTTTGTTTATCGCGGCGCTGCAGAATCGGTCAATTTGCGCTGCTGGATATCGGGCCTCGATACTGCACAACCGTTCCAGGCTCTGCCGGGCACGGACCTGTGGGCGACAACGATTGAACTTCCGAAAGGCTCGCGCATTGAGTACAAGTTTGAAGTCACGCACCAGGGCCACAAAAACCTGATCCTCGACCCACTGAACAAGGTAATTGCGCACGACCCGTTTGGCGCGAATTCCGTCTGCCAGGGCTTCGGCTATGAGCGCCCTGAGTGGGCAAAGCACGACCCATTGTCGCGGGTCGGTGCCCTGGAGTCCCGGCGCTTTGAAAGTCGCGCCTTCAAGGAACCTCGCGACATCCAGGTGTATTTGCCAGCAACGTTCCGGCAAAACCGGCGCTATCCATTGCTGATAGTCCATGACGGTGACGACTACCTGCGCTACGCCGACCTCAAGTTTGTACTCGACAACCTGACCCATCGGCTCGAAATCCCGTCAATGATCGTCGCCCTGACGCAATCGCCGGACCGCCTGAAGGAATACGCGGGCAATGACAAACACGCGCAATTCCTGGTCGATGACCTGCTGCCCTTCATGACGGCCGAATACCCGTTGATGGACAGCGTGGACTCCCGCTGCGTCATGGGTGCGAGTTTCGGCGGTGTCGCATCACTGCACGCGGCGTGGCGATACCCGGAACACTTCGGGAGCCTGTTGTTGCAGTCCGGATCTTTTGCATTCAGCGACCTCGGTCGCCACAGCCGCGGACCGGTTTTCGATCCGGTCGTCCGCTTCATGAATGAATTCCGCAAGCATCCCGGCCGCCCGGCGGACCGGGTTTTCATGAGCTGCGGCGTGTACGAATCATTGATTTACGAAAATCGCTCACTGGTACCACACCTGCAGGCAAAGGGTGTCGATTTGCGATTTGAAGAGGCACGCGATGCACACAACTGGGAAAACTGGCGAGACCGCCTGCGGATTGGCCTGTCATGGCTGATGCCGGGGCCGGCCTGGCTGGTCTACGAATAATCGCTCCGGGTATGCACACCGGCGCTCGCTGCCTGCTATATTGATCTCCAAATCAGCCTATAAGGAAAACAAGACCGTGGCAGAACAGACAAGAAGAATCGGCCTGTCTCTCGGTGCCGACATATGCTGGCCGATTTGCTATGAAGCCCTTCTAAAAGAACTGGACCTCGCGATCCCGATGGGCAAGGACACCCTCAGGTTCGAGGTTGAACGGGTCAACATCGAGCCCTTCGACCTGCAGCAGCCCTGCAAATACGACGTCGTTATCGACCGCCTGACGCACTGGTATCACACGTCTCGCGAGTGGATCAAAAAGTCGATCGTGATGAACGATCTGTACGTCTTCAACAACCCCTGGTCGCTGCAATCGATGGAAAAGCATACGACCTATGCTGCAATGATGCGGCTCGGTTTTCCGGTACCTCGAACCTGGATGGTACCGCCCAAGTCGTATGCAGAATCTGCCGATCTGCAGCCGACGCTGAAGCGCTACGCAAAACTGTTCAACCTGGGCGATATCGGCGACAAAATCGGCTATCCGCTGTTCATGAAGCCCTACGACGGCGGTGCCTGGGTCGGTGTCACCGCAATCAAGAACCGGCAGGCACTGGAAGATGCTTATGACGACAGCGGTACCCGCGTTATGCATCTGCAAGCTGGCGTTATTCCATTCGACGGTTTTGTTCGCTGCATTGGCCTCGGGCCGCAATGGCGCTGCGTCAACTACGACCCGGATGCGCCATTGCACAATCGCTATCGCATGGATGAAAACTTCCTGTCGGCGGAAGAGGAACAGCGTCTCAAGGATTTCACCCTGGTCATCAATGCGTTCTTCGGCTGGGACTTCAACTCCTGCGAATCCTTATTGAGCAAGGGCGAATGGCACCCGATCGATTTCGCGAACGCCTGCCCGGACTCGCAGGTGACGTCCCTGCACTATCATTTCCCCTGGCTGATCAAAGCCAATATCCGATGGTCGGTTTTTTGTGCCGCGACGAAGCGTCGTCCCAACACAGATCTCAACTGGCGCGAATATTTCGAGATCGCCGACAAGGATATTCCGTTCAATGACAAACTCGCGCAGTACGTAAAAATTGCTCGCAAGCGTTTCGATA
>JAUHYO010000198.1 GCA_030426325.1 Gammaproteobacteria bacterium
CACCCAGAATGGTTCTTTACGCTAACCATTGGTTTTTTTCACCATCTTTTGGCTTAATACGCCAATGTCGACCGGTCCACAGTCCCAGCAAATCATCGGAGAGGCACCGGCATTTCTCGAAATGCTGGAGCATGTATCCCGAGCAGCTCCGCTATCAAAGCCGGTGCTGGTCGTTGGTGAACGCGGGACTGGCAAGGAACTGATCGCATCCCGGCTGCACTTCCTGTCGGATCGCTGGGAACAAAACGTCGTGAAAGTGAACTGCGCGGCGTTGACCGAATCGATTCTGGAATCCGAATTGTTCGGTCACGAAGCCGGCGCCTTCACCGGCGCTGCGAAAACACACGTCGGGCATTTCGAGCGTGCCGATGGTGGCACGCTGATTCTTGACGAACTCGCAACAATTTCACTGCGCATGCAGGAAAAAATTCTGCGCACGATCGAGTATGGCGAAGTACAGCGCGTTGGCGGCAGTGAGACGCTGCGTGTCGACGTCCGCATTGTCGGATCAACGAATGCGGACCTGAGACGGCTGGCGGCGGAGGGCAAGTTTCGTGAAGACCTGCTGGATCGGCTGGCGTTCGACGTGATCACCGTTCCGCCACTTCGGGAGCGCGTCGAGGACGTCATGCCGCTGGCGCACGCGTTTGCGATCAACATGGCCAGTGAATTGAAGTGGAGCTACTTTCCGGGCTTCAGTCCGCGGGCATCATCAGCCCTGATTCGCAACAAGTGGCCCGGAAATGTTCGGGAACTGAAGAATACCGTTGAGCGGTCCGTATACCGTTCGAAGGACCCGGACAAGCCGATCACAACACTCGCGCTGGATCCTTTCGATACCCCGTTTACCCTTGAAGACGCGACAAAATCGCCGTCGCCGACGCCGGAGATTCGGCGCCCTCCTCTACTGCCGACGGATCTGAAGCAACGATTGCTGGATACTGAAGTCGACCTGCTGACTGCCGCACTGGGCAAGGCGCGCTTCAATCAGCGCCTCGCGGCCGATTTGCTCGGGCTTAGCTATCACCAGTTTCGCGGCAAGCTTAGAAAATTCAATATTCGCAGCAAACCCTGAATCCGCCTGCCAGTGACCTGCGTTTCCCTAGCTGTCGTCCCGGTATCGACGAATATAGATCGCACCGGTCGATAACAGTCCGCAGACAACAAGTCCGGCCCAGGTCGCCGGGCTCGCCAGGAATTGCGCGATGTCCAGGTGAACAAGCAAGCTGGTGGCATTGTCGGCAATTCGCCATTGTTCTTCATCGAAAAACGTATCGATGTCCCTGGCATTGAAAATCGGCATACCATCGCCACGTCCCAGCACATTCTCCGCGAACACATGCGATTTGAGAATGATCCCTTCGAGCAGCGATATCAGTATCAGCGGCATGAACGCCATAAGCAGCGGCGAACGTTTGGTGTAAGCCGACACAAACAGGAACCAGCCGATAAAAGGTGACATCCAGATCCCGCTGGCAACGACAACGATGAAGGCTGCCGCCCAGTTGTCGAGCAAAGGTAACGATCCCCAGATCAGGATGCCCGCATCGCCGCCTTTCATCGAAACCCAGATGCTGATCACGACCAGGTTCACCAGGTGCGTCGCAATGATACCGATGACGGTGACGACCGGGATTACAATGATGGCCATTATTGCTTTGGAAACGACGGTCTCAGCGTCGGTTACCGGCAAGGAGCGCCAGAACAAAATACTCTTGTCTTTGCGCTCGGCATACAGCGAATCAAGGCAGTAGAACACCGTCAGAATTGCCAGCGCGATAATGAATACCCATGAAGTCCCCAGGAAAAACGCCGTTAGCGCTGCTTTTCTTTCGGGATCGCCCGCCAGGTTCTGTGCGCCAAAAATTGCGACGTCGAGTTCTTCCGCAAAGCCGGATGCGAACATCAACATAGCCAGAACGCCAAGCGACACAATAACGGCAATCGCAATCGGCGTGACGTAAACGGAACGGTGTTCCCAGAATTCTCGCTTAATTAACGCCAGTTGATGTTGGATCATGCTCGCGCCCTCTTGACCTTAGCCACAAACAAATCTGCAACTGCCGGCGTGCGGAGCTCACCCAGTCCTTTCAGTTGCTCGCGAGACACACCTTCGAACAGCATGACTGACTTGCCGAACATTTGGCTCTCAGCAATTGGTCCATAGGCCCTCGCTTTGGCTGCGGCCTCGCCGGAGGCCGCAATCTCGACGTAGGAATCAGCCAGGCTGTCCATCGGCGAATCAAGCAAGATCTTGCCATCATTGATGAACATGACATCAGTAAGAAGGTTTTCGATTTCTTCAACCTGGTGTGTCGTTACCAGGATGGTGCGCTTTTCATCGAAATAGTCGTTCAGGAGATTTGCGTAGAATTCCTTGCGAAAAATAATATCGAGGCCCAGTGTCGGCTCATCAAGAACTAAAAGCTTCGCATCAATCGACATGATGATCGACAGGTGCAGTTGCGTCACCATGCCTTTCGATAGTTCTTTCACCTTCGAGTTCGACCTGATTTTTGTTTGCCGCAATAACTCGTCAGCACGTTTTCTCGAAAAGTTCGGATGAACGGCTTCGACGTAGTCGAGTAATTGCGAGACCTTTATCCAGCGTGGCAACACGGCAACGTCGGCAATAAAGCAGATATTCTTCATCAGCTCTTTCCGCTGCCGGAATGGATCCAGGCCCAAGACTGACAGCGTACCGTCGCAGTCCGTCAGTCCGAGCAACGCCTTGAGCAGTGTGGTTTTTCCGGCACCGTTCGGGCCGATCAGGCCAACAATTTTGCCGCTTTCAATTTCAAAACTGACGTTACTAACGGCGGTAAACGACCCGAACCGCTTGGATACGCCCTGGGCACTGACCAGACTAGTCATTCTCCCCTCCAGAATCCTTCGATGAGTTCTTATTGTTCGATTCCGCGCGTCGCACCAATTCAGCTACATCGAGGTCCAGGCGCTCGATCGTGGCGAGAACCTGGGGCCACTCTTTTTCAATGAACTTTTCGCGCTCCGCTTTCAGCAGCAGCGTTCGTGCCCCCTTGTTGACGAACATTCCCCGTCCGCGCTTCTTCTCGACCAGGTTTTCGTCGACGAGCTCCTGGTAGCCCTTCAGAACCGTCAATGGATTCAACCGGTATTCGGCCGCCACATTTCTAACGGATGGCAACGCATCACCATCGGTGAGCACACCCTCCAGAATCATCGCGACGACCCGGTCTCGCAGCTGGCGATAGATTGGTTGATCTTCATTCCACTTCGGATCCATTAAACGACCGTATTCCTGAGGTTTGCGGTGACACATGCTGTGGCATGCAAAAAGGCGCCGGCCCGTAATTTGGGCCGGCGCAAGTAATCCGTCGCTACTTTACTCGTCTTCGCCACGGAAATAACCCGGATCAGCCATAATGGCCAGGCCGATCTTGACGGCCTGATCGCCAATGTGGCCATCGATCTGAATGGAAAATGGATCCGCCAGCCCGGTTGCGACCGGAGACTGTGCGGCGGCTTCAGCCGCAAAATCCGCTGCGCCGGAGCGCCCGCCAATCAGGGCGACGAGCATTAGCAGCATCACGGCGAGGCTGACATAGTCATTAAACTGTACAAGTGTTCTTGGCATTGCGTCAGCAGGGACCACGCCCTGCTCCTTAGTGATCTGGTGTTATAGTCAACTATAACACTAAGAAATGAGTTTGCAAGCCTTTTCTTGGATCGGGTCTAACCCCGCAGCACCGCGAGCTTCGTTTGCAACACTGTGATTCGAGGAGAACTGATGAGTGCCGGAAGGGAAGTCACAGTAGCGGAACTGATGCCGAACGCGGGCGGCCTTTGCACGACCGCCGAGCTCACCTATGCTCCACCGATGGGCCACAAACCGGAAGACAGCGCGTTGATGCTTCGCTACAAAGACGGAGACACGGCGGCGTTCGAGGTCCTGTACCGTCGCCACAACGACGCGCTTTACCGTTATCTGCTGAGACTTTGCAAACACCGGGACACGGCCGAAGATATTTTCCAGGACGTCTGGGGAAAAATTATCCGGTCGAGGGCCAGTTACCGCCCGACTGCGAAATTCACAACTTTTATTTACCGGGTCGCACACAACTGCTTTATCGACCACGTGCGACGCAACAAACGGCACGCGAATGCATGCGAATTTGAGCCGGAGATGCACGCCGGCAACACGGAAGCCCCGGAAACGTCGACTGAGAGAAGCCTGGCGAAGGAACGGCTGATGGTCGCCCTGGCGACATTGCCCGAGGAACAGCGCGATGCGTTCCTGTTGCATGAGGAAGCCGGGCTCAGTCTCGACGACATCGCCCTGGTCACCGGAAGCAATCGCGAAACAGCCAAGAGCAGGCTGCGCTACGCGGTCAACAAGCTTCGCGCCGCTATCGAGGAACCCCAATGAACGACGAGCGACAGACGCGGGCAAGGGACGAGCTCGTATCAAGAACCTACCGCGAACACAGTACCGAGCACGCTCCGGAGCATCTCAACCGGAAGATTCTGGCGATGGCTGCGGACAAGTCCCCCCGGATTGGAAAGCTCCAGCATCTGTTCAGATCGTGGACCCGCCCGCTGGCGCTTGCCGCGACCATTGCCTTGAGTTTTGCCATTGTGCTTGAAGTCACCCGCTTGCCCGAGCCGATCTCGACGCCGTCCGTACCCGCCTCAACGGCAACGGACTCCCTTCGCGAAGAATTCAGGCAAAAGGACAGCGCCCTGGTCAAACGGGCACAGGACCAGGCCCGGCTGCGGGACGGCTCAAATCGGACTGACAGCCTCATAGCCGAGCCGCAGTCGGCACTCAAGCTGGACGAAGAACAAGACCTGGCAGCAAATTCGGCGGCAGAGGCGCCCGCAGCGGCGAATATCGCCACGATTGCCGAGGCGGAATCGGTGCCCGATAGCCGGGACAGGTCCGAGCGTTCGCAGCCAAGCCGCAGGGTGCAAGCACCTGTCAGCGACATGGACGACGCGGGTGCCGGGCAGGCCCCGGTGCTCGGTCAAACGGCAGCGCGTTTCTCAGCGGCTGTTGAAAAAAAGGAATCCGCTGACCCGGCCAGCTGCAACACCAAAGAACGGGAATCCGCGGAAAGCTGGCTGGCCTGCATTGATGCATTGAAACGAGACGGTGCAACTGCAGAAGCCGAATCAGAATACGCGGAATATATTCTTAAGTTCCCGGTCGAATAAGGCCCAATTCGTCCCAATACGCAGTCTCCGTCAGTGCCACCGGCGCCGCCCGGTGCTAGAATCGCCGACCCCAATTAATGAAAACTCCTGGCACGGGCGTCTGTGCCGGGCCGCAGCGCAGATCACTCTGCAGGGAACAATATCAATGAAAGCACCCGTTCGAGTCACCATCACCGGTGCAGCTGGCCAAATCGGTTACCAGCTCGCCTTTCGAATCGCCTCAGGCCAGATGCTCGGTCCTGACCAGCCGGTTATTCTGCAACTACTGGAAATTCCGCCCGCATTGCCCGCGTTGCAAGGCGTCGTTATGGAGCTTGACGACTGTGCGTTCAGCACCCTGGCCGGCATCGTAGCCACCGACGATGCGAACAAGGCCTTTAAAGACAGCGATTTCGCTCTGCTGGTCGGAGCGCGGCCCCGTGGACCCGGCATGGAACGTAAAGACCTGTTGCAAGCCAATGCTGCAATTTTCTCCGTGCAGGGCAAGGCCATGAACGATCACGCCAGCCGCGATATCAAGGTGCTGGTCGTCGGCAACCCGGCCAATACCAATGCGCTGATTGCCAGCAGCAATGCACCGGATATCGATCCCGGCAATTTCACGGCAATGACCCGACTCGATCACAACCGCGCGATGGCCCAGCTCGCGAGCAAGACCGGCAGTCACGTCAATGATATTCGTTGCATGACGATCTGGGGCAATCACTCCGCCACGCAATACCCGGACATCAATCACGCGAGCGTCAAGGGCAAGAAAGCGGCAGAGCTCGTGGATCAGGACTGGCTCGCAAATGAGTTTATTCCGACTGTTCAGCAACGCGGCGCAGCGATCATTAAGGCGCGTGGCGCGTCATCGGCCGCATCGGCTGCATCGGCCGCAATTGATCACGTGCATGACTGGGCACTCGGCACGCCCGGTGATGACTGGGTCAGCATGGCCATACCGTCCGATGGCAGTTATGGCATTGAACCGGGCATCGTCTACTCGTATCCAGTGCGCTGCAGCAACGGCGCCTACGAAATCGTCCAGGGACTGGACATTGACGACTTCAGCCGGGAACGCATGAATGCGACGGAAACAGAGCTTCGCGAAGAGCGTGCCGCGATCGAGGAACTGCTATAAGGTAAGTACTGCCCGGAG
>JAUHYO010000199.1 GCA_030426325.1 Gammaproteobacteria bacterium
ACCAATCGGGTACTTCAATTGACGCCCGATCCGAAAATCGTTTCCAGGGCGAGGCGTGGCATCCGGGTGGTCGGCGTTCTCATCCTTTGTATGATCGTCATCCTTGTATCGATGCTGGCCGACCATGGAGTCGCACGCGACGTTGCGCTGAAAATAATGCTGCCCGTTGCCGGGATGATTGCAATATTCCTGCTGATCGTCTGGGTCACTCGCTCGAATACCGGAACCGCCATCAAGCTACAGGGCAACCTGCTGACCTTGCGGGATCATTCCGGCCGAGAATCGAGTTGTCCGGTTTACGAGGCGCGCTACAGCAACAACGTACTTGCGACGCCAGGCATGGCCGTGTTTTTAGGGCAACGGCCAACGGCCCTGTATGACCGGAAACGGCTCGACGAGGAGCTGTTCCCGCGACTCGACGCCGCTAGAAAGATATCGGCGTGGCAGATGCAGCTCGTGCTGCTGGAACTGAGGCATCCGCAGGGATTTATCACGCTCATCGCATTGGCGGGCCTGGCGCTCTACGCGGCCTTTGCGCTCGTCGAACATTTCGCCGGGTGACCGCTGTTGAGGTCAGCCTGCCGGCAGTCCAGCGATTTGGGTGCTGGCTGCCTTGTGTACAGGACAAAGCCGTTGCCGGCGATTACGAACAGTGCGCCGAGTATTGTCGTTGCGGTTATTTCGAGACCCTCGAACAGCGTTGACAATATCAGTGCGACCACCGGGAACATGACCATCGCGTAGCCGGCTTTTGCCGCGCCGATTCGACCGAGCAAGGTCAGGTAGGTACCGAATGCAATGACCGAACCGAAGACGGCAAGGTATGCCAGTGAAATCACATAGCTTGCTGTCCAGTCGAAAGTGAACTCATGCCCGTTGGCGATGCTGTATGCGGCGATAAAGAGGGAGCCGTAGAACATGCCCCAGGCATTCGTCTGGACGACAGGTAGTTTCGCGCGTTGCGTGGCCTGCGACACCATGTTGCCGAACGACGCGACAAGCGCACTGACAATCGCGAGAAAGAAGCCGAAGAAAACCGAATCCGTAAATGAAACCTCGCGAATTTGCGGAGCAAACAAATAGAACATGCCGATGACACCGAGCAGGGCGCCGAACACGGTGCCTCGCCCGGCGCGCGTGCCGAAAAACAGCCGTGCGTTGATAATGTTCATCCAGACCAGCGATGAAAAAGCGACGGCCGCCAACGCTGAGGTGATGTGAATCTGCGCCTGGTAAACAAGAATATAGTTTATGCCGAAAAGCAGCATACCGAGCATCAAGAACCAGGCATGCTCCCGTCGATTGAATCGAAGCGACAGGCCACGGAATGGGATCCACCCGAACAGCAAAACGCTGGCGGCGGCGTACCGGTAAAAGAGTGACACTTCCGGTGCGACCACCCCGAGCTGAAATTCAATCGCAAAAAACGTTGAACCCCAGATCAGGACGGTCAGTGCATAGAGTGTGGCATTGTTCATTCGCAGTCCTGGCGATTGAGCTGTTTCAGGGTTTTGTTGAGCATCCGCTGGCTCAACGCGCGGTAGTGAGAGGTATGGTTCGGCGCCGAAAAAAAGACGTCTCGAAGAAGCGCCCATCGTGACGGGTGTGTGACCGGCAGATTGAAGCGCTGTGAGCGGCTTTCCTGTGCCGGGCCGAAATTGCAGGCCGGCTGACTGCAAACGTTTTGTGAATTCATGTCTTTCGCCTCCCTGGGCAATTTCCAACGTCGATTGACTGTACGGAATATTTGTTGATATAACAGACACAGAAAAATAGAAATAGGACATGAACAGTTATGCTCCACGTCGACAAGCAAGCGGATACCTACCTGTATCGTCAAGTTATTGATTTAATAACTGAAAACATGGATTCCGGCACACTGTTGCCGGGTGACCGCCTGCCGTCCCTGCGAAAGATGAGCAAGACAGCCGGTGTCAGCGTGCCGACGGTGCGCCAGGCGTATATCGAGCTGGAACGGCGGCGCCAGGTGGAATCACGGCCCAAATCGGGCTTTTACGTCCGCCACCGATCGGCCAACAGTATTGTCAGCACTTCCCGCACGGGCTCGATGAAGCCGGCGCATCTTTGCTGCCGGCCGCTGATGGAGCGTGTCTACGATGGCATCAATCGGCCGGAACTGGTTCCACTCGGCATTGCGAATCCGTCGATGGCAAAGTCGGCCGCCAAGACCCTGCACCGAGCCATGAAACGTGTCATGTCGCGGGCCGAGTCACGAAGCCTGGGTTACGCATCGACCCTGGGTGAACCCACCTTGCGCCGGCAAATCGCGTATCAGTATCTCGACACGGTTGGTGCGACCGTCGAACCCGATGAAATATGCATCACCAACGGCGGGCAGGAGGCGCTGTTGCTTGCGCTCCGCGCCGTGGCGACGGCGGGTGATGTTATCGCCGTTGAGACGCCAACCTATCATGGCATGCTCGAGTTGATTGACAGTCTGGGCATGCTCGCAGTTGAAGTCGATACCTGCCCCGAGGAAGGTGTAACGCTTGCCGCGTTGCAGCGCACATTGGAAACGCACGACGTCAAGGCCTGTCTTTTCTCCAGTACGCTGGGTAATCCGCTGGCTGTGACAATGCCGGAGGAAGACCGCAGGAAAATGGTCGCGCTGCTGGAAAAGTACGACGTGGCGCTGGTCGAAGATGATGTTTACGGCGAACTTCGATTCGATGGGGTTCGCCCGATTCCGGCACAGTTTCTGGGCAGCAAGGCACGCATTCTGACCTGCGGGTCGTTTTCGAAAACAGCCGCATCCGGATATCGGATTGGCTGGGTCGTTACCCGGCATTACGTCAACGAAATCGCCCGTTTGAAGCGCGCCTTTTCCTGTTCGTCAGGTTTCCTGCAGCAGCTGACACTTGCCGACTTTCTGGCTTCCGGCGACTACGGACGGCATCTCAAGGCGCTGCGTCCGGTTCTGCAGCGAAACTGCGAGCGCATGCGTGCGTTGGTGGCCGACCACTTTCCGGACGAGACGCGAACCTCACGTCCGGTTGGCGGCTCGGTTCTCTGGCTCGAGCTCCCGAAGAACGTGGACGCCGAACAATTGTTCGACGATGCGATCAAGGCGGGCATTAGTATTTCGCCCGGTCACATCTTTTCGCCGGTTGCCCGGTATACCAACTTCATTCGCTTGAGCTTCGGTCATCCCTGGAGCGAAAAGACCGAAAGTGCGCTTCGCTGGTTAGGCCAGCGCGTGCACGAACTGAAGTGAGACGACTTACTCGATTACCTCGATTTCACTTACGACTGTTTCGACTTCGAATGCGCCGCCACTGACCATTTTTCGCATGGTTTCCATCTGCGAACCCATCATGCTTTCCATCATCTTGCGCTGACCTTCGGGCATGGCGGCCATCTGAGCTTCAAACTCAGCCATTTGCTTTTTGGCTTCGAGCATTTGCTTTTCTTCTTTTGGCGACAGAACTCCACCCATGCGCATGAGCTGCTTGTAAGACTCGTACATCTTGCTGCCGGGTACGTTGCGATAGTCCAGCCAGCTTTGTTCCATGAAAATGTCACGGGATTGTCCTTCAACAACGGCAACACCTTCCATTCGCATCTTCAGCGGTACGTATTCAGAATCGTCAACCCAAAAACTCATCGACTGAATCGTGAATTCCTGGCCATTGCTTTTCTGCGTCAAATTGAGGTCGTCACTCTTGAGGTGAAACGCGTTGTTGCTGCCGACTTTTTCTTTGCCAACCAGTTTCGCTGTTTTGGCAAAGTCAGCCATTTGATTGGCACGCGTGGCGGCGTCCTGCTGACCCTGGTCGTCCGGCGCGTTCGCCTGACCTGCGGCCCGGACAAATCCGGCATTGGCGCCCATCATCGTCTTCGGGTCGGGCGAGGCCCAGGGTTCTGACGGTGATCCCATGCTCTTGAGCATCGTGGGCGGCAAGCCTGCTGCCTTAAGGCCTTTCTCCATTTCCGAACTCATGCCAGCCCCGGTTTGTTCAAGGCCCTGGGCGTAGGCTTCAGCCATGGCCGGCGACAGCGATGGTCCGTTGCCGGATTTGCGGCTCTGTAATTCGGAGCTTGAAACGTATCGAAAGGATTCTGTTTTGCTGCCGTCTTCGAGCGTTACGCTTGTTCGTTCAAAATACTGCGGAATGGTCTGTCCCATGACATTCTGACGCACGACATAGGCCTGAATGCCGGCCTTTCGTTCGATATCTTGCGCCACCATTTTGTCGATAATCTCCTGGGCATCTTCAGCGTGCGCCAGCAAAGGTATGGACAGGCTCGCAATAAGCGCTAGGGCGACGGGCAGCTTCTTCATGGGATTCTCCAGTTCTAGAGCAGTGATATCCAGTTGGCGTATGATCGAATAATATCAGTATTCAATTGTCAACCGCTCGCGGTGGTGAGTAACGAAAAATAGGGAAGTCGTTTGAAATATAGGTACCTCGGCAAAACGGGCCTGCAGCTTAGCGAGCTGTCGCTCGGATCGTGGATCACGTTCCACAACCAGGCGAATATCGACAAGACGGTCGAATTGATGGCCGCGGCCTACGACGCTGGCGCTAATTTTTTCGACAATGCCGAGAATTATTCCGCTGGAAAATCGGAAGAGGTCATGGGCGCGGCGCTGAAGAAACTGGGCTGGCGTCGTGGCAGTTACCTCATTTCAACAAAACTTTTCTGGGGGTTGCATGACAACCCGAATGAGAAGAACACGCTGAACAGAAAGTACTTGCTCGAAGCGATCGATGGTTCTTTAAAGCGACTCGGTACTGATCATGTCGACCTGCTGTTCTGTCATCGGCCCGATCCGCACACGCCGATCGAAGAGACGGTCTGGGCAATGCACAACAATATTGAGCGTGGCAAAGCCTTGTATTGGGGTACGTCGGAGTGGGAGGCGGCGGATATCCTTCGCGCGATCGAGATTGCCGAGCGCCATCACCTGCACAAACCCGTCGTCGAGCAGCCGGTCTACAACCTGTTTCAACGGCACCGCTTCGCAGATGCATACACCCCGGTTTACGAGGAGCACGGCTATGGCTCGACGACCTGGAGCCCGCTGGCTTTGGGGTTGTTGAGCGGCAAGTACAACAACGGGATTCCAGCGGGCAGTCGTGGTTCATTGGAGGCATTCAGCTGGCTGAAAGAACAACTGACGGATGCGAAACGGTTGGCGATGGTGTCCAAGCTGGCACCAATGGCGGAGGAAATGGGCGCATCGCTGGCGCAGTTTTCGCTGGCCTGGTGCCTGAAAAACCCTCATGTGAGTTCGGTGATAACCGGGGCGAGCAGCGTTAGGCAGATTGAAGAGAATATGAAGTCTGCCGAATTTGTCGATAGATTCGATGAGGATCTCATGCGCAGGATTGACGACATTTTCGTCGAAGTCTGACGAATGAGGTACCAAGGCGGTTTGTATGGCAGCGATGGGGTTGCTGGAGCCGAATTCCTTCGAGGGGAAGCAAGGCCCGACCAGCCGCAGGCTTGAGTGGCATGAGGTCGACCGGATTCGCGGCAGGAAGTAGCTGAAGTAGTTGTACTGGGACGGGAAGACTATTATTGTTCGCCTCCAGAGCGCCCGTAGCGAACGCCGCGAGTCTGCAGGCGAGCGGCCGGACTCGAGGAACGAAGTGACGAGAGGAGTACCTGGCAGCGCGAAGCGCTGCTAGTATCAGACGGCGTTTTTGTCTGACGAAGTATTAAACAAAGCGCCCGTAGCTCAGTTGGATAGAGTACCTGGCTTCGAACCAGGTGGTCGGAGGTTCGAATCCTTCCGGGCGCGCCAAATTATCATGGTGTTAACCGGTCACATGGTTTACACCTTGTTCCGGACACATGGTTAACACTTTGTCCGGCATGAACGGTGAGGGACCGGGCTCGACCCGGTCCCTTTCTTTATCAAAGTATCCCAGATCATACTCCAGGAAGCTGACCAGCCATATTTGGTCATCGACTTCGCGTATGCCAATGGTTTGGCCGGCAAACACTGAGCTCAAGTTGATTTTGCGATTGCCCAGGCAGATGCGGCCGCAGCGTGTGACTCTGATCGTTCGATCGTGATACGGGTACTCGGGCTCGCCCGGCGGCTCGTAGATCCGGGGCGAAGGTGTATAGATGTCGCCTGGGTAGGCGCCGCCGAGCGCCTGGTGCGGCCGCCGATTGTTGTAAACCCCGATGAACTCATCGAAGCGTTCTTGCTGCTGCAGGAAGTTGAAGGCGGCGGGCTTGGTGGCTTCTTTCTTTAATGTCAGATGCATGCGCTCGTGACGGCCATTCTGTTCAGGATGGCCGGGCTTGATGCGCTGGATCTGGATGCCGAGGCGTAACCACCAGACCGAGAG
>JAUHYO010000200.1 GCA_030426325.1 Gammaproteobacteria bacterium
TGCGTTTCGCGGCTTTCTTTTTAGCCTTTTTCTTGGCTTTCTTTTTCGCCTTACGTTTGGCTACTTTCTTTTTCGCCTTACGCTTGGCTTTCTTCTTGGTCGCTTTTTTCTTTGTCTTACGCTTGGCGACTTTCTTTTTGGCCTTCTTCTTGGCCTTCTTCTTTGCTACTTTTTTCTTCGCCTTTTTCTTGGCGACTTTCTTCTTTGCTACGCGGCGTTTTTTAGGCGCTGCTTTTTTCTTTGCTGTTACTTTTCGCTTCTTGGCGACTTTGCGCTTCGAAGCTTTTTTCCTAGACTTCTTTTTGGTAGCCATGCTTATCTCCGTGTCGGGTACCCGGGGCTGAGTATATACAAGAAGTTTGGAAAATCCAGCAACCACTACAGGTTCAAACCATTGGCGGGAAACGCGATTTCGACTTCTCGACAAACCGCACGAAAGTATTTTTGTGAACGTCGTCACGATCAAGTGTCTTCCGAAACGCGGACCGATCGCGGGATCGGCTGGTCAAACACAAACGCGGTGTGTCGCAGAACGGAAACAAGTACTGATTGGCATACCACGTGCGAACGTTGCTGACGCAGCCAGGGTCACCGCGAAAAAGTACATCAGTCCGATTCGCAAAAAGCCCTGTAAAGCCGTATATCCTAAGGATTTGCCATTATTTTCTTGATTTCCCGGCACACGATTGCGGTTCTCGGGCGCTTCGGTTTGAAGCGTCGTTTGCAGCAGTGAACCTCGCAGTGCGAGCGATAAATGCCCGCACTACGCACTCCTTTTCGACGGCCGCAAAGGTCGAGTAACTCCCCCAACGTCATGGCCAGGTGCAGTGCGCGAGTGCAATTCAGTTCGACCGTGATCGGCTCCCAAACCGCGTTTGAGTTTCGGGAAAGGGTCGGATTCGGACGAATCTGACGAAACAAAAATTTGCCTGCAGTGCGCAAAATCAGGACAAAAATGCGCTTAATTGCGCATCACGTGCGCTAAGTGAAGTTCTGGGTGTCAATCATGTGCCACAGCGGCAAGGTTGCGGGCGAGCATTTCGACAACCAAAAAAACGTTCAAACGATTGTCATTGCCTGAAACGATTCGTGTTCCGACAGCGCAAATTTCTGCACTCATTGCATGATCGGGTTGCGACTTTTTTGGGTCGCAATTCACGCATCAAATCTCTACGAAGTACGATGGTGGAGAAAGGAGGCGCCTCCCGCCTGTGCCGTCACAGACCTTCGCTCTCGAACCGGAGCTAAAGGTGGGGTCAACCGTGGTTCCAACAGGCTTACCGTCGAAACGGTTTTGCACACATGCAACCGACAGGCAGCGACCCCGAGGTGAAAATTTAGGGTCGGGAGGTTTCCAGGTCGGTATCGAACACCGCAGGAGACGCCAATCTCGTTTTTCGGACTACAGCGATCGCGTATTGATCAGAGGTCGAGCTGTTGAGTGCCGCTCAGCACATGGTCAACGCGATCGGAAATAATTTTGAGGCGATTGCTGATGCCGCCTTCGAGTTCCTGGTCGCGCGCATTGGCATGAATCAGATCATTTGCCATGTTCAGCGCGGCCATTACTGCGATGCGATCCAGACCGACAATTCTGCCGGTGTCCCGAATCTCCCGCATTTTTGCATTCAGTATTTCAGCCGAGTCGAGCAGGTTAGTGCGCTCGCTGGCGGGGCATGCTACCTGGTATTCCTTGTCTAGAATTCGGACGCTTACCTGGGCGTGTTGTTCGGTCATTCCGAGCGTACTCCAAACTGTGATTTCAAGACCCTTGCTCCATCGCTTTAAGCCGACCAATCATCGCTTCAACCCGGGCCCTGACCTGTTCGTTTTTTTGCAGCAGGTTGGCACGTTCCGATGTCAGCACATCCTGGCGCTGCTTCAGCGATCGATTTTCGTCCTGTAACTGGTCGCAAACCCTGACGAGCGCATCCACGCGCTTCTCGAGCCGCTTGAGTTCGTGTTCAAAGGTTGAGTTGATGTTGTCAGCCATAGGGAGAATATAGTCACGCCTCCGGCCAGAAGCAATCGTCACGGAATGGCGACACATGCCGGCATGGCCTGCAGCAGCAGTCCATGGGATCATAAGAGGCTGTTGGAATTGACAAGGTTGGCATCCAGATGGACGAAAAGATCGAGTTTGACACCCTCGATGATGCGCTAAAGCGCTGCGGTTCAAATTGGGACGCCGCGCAAACCCACGGCCTGCTGACCGGGCGGCTTGCGATCGCGGGTGTTCCGGCCGGGCCGGACTGGTTGCTGCAAATACTCGAGGGCACCGACGAGAATAATGCAGCGTGTACCGAATGCCGGAAACAACTGGATGCGCTCTACCAGTCAACATTCTGGCAGCTCAGTGAGCGCCTGTCGGAGTTTGAGGCCCTGTTGCCAGGTGATGGAGACGATGTCGGAGTGCGTACCGAAGCGCTTGGCCACTGGTGCGAAGGATTTTTGCACGGCCTTGTTTCGACGAAACACGGCAAGGCTTTGAAGGAACGATTGGCGGCTGAACCGCTGGCTGACATTATCAAGGACATGCTGCAGATAACGCGTGCGGGCCTGGATGCGGAGTCCGACGTCGAGGAAAATGAGGCGGCTTACGCGGAACTGGTCGAATATCTGCGTGTCGCAGCCCAGCTCAGCTACGAAGAGCTGGTTGACATCCGGCATGCCAATAGTGAGAAACAATGAACGACAAGGAATTTGAAAAGCGCCGCAGGCAGTTGATGAGAATGGTGGGCCCGGGTGGAATTGCGATTCTGCCGTCGGCGCCCGTCAGGACGCGAAGTCGTGATGTCGAGTATCGATTTCGCCAGGACAGCGACTTCTACTATCTGACCGGTTTTCCGGAGCCTGAGGCAGTCGCGGTATTGGTTCCCGGACGGGAAAACGGCGAGTACCTGATGTTCTGTCGAGAGAGAGACCCCGCACGGGAACTGTGGGATGGGCATCGGGCAGGACAGGACGGTGCAATCGAAGCCTACGGCGCCGACGACGCATTCCCCATTGAGGATCTCGACGATATCCTGCCCGGCATCATGGAGTCCTGCGAACGGGTCTACTACACCATGGGCATGTACGCGGAGTTCGATACGCGTATGGCGGATTGGGTCAATACGCTGCGCTCAAAGCTGTCAAAAGGTGTGCAATCACCGCATGAGTTCGTCGCGCTCGACCACCTGTTGCACGACATGCGCCTGTTCAAGAGCAAGGGCGAAATATCGGCGATGCGAAAATCAGCCAGGGTTGCGGTCGAAGCCCATAAGCGCGCGATGCGCATGGCGCGCCCCGGGCTCTACGAATATGAAGTCGAGGCAGAACTTCGCTACGAGTTTCGACGCAATGGCGGCTGGGTTTCGTACAACCCGATCGTTGGTGGCGGTGCCAACGCCTGTATCTTGCATTACGTTGAAAACAACGCACCGCTCAAAGACGGCGACCTGTTGCTGATTGATGCGGGCTGCGAGATAGACTACTACGCATCGGATATCACGCGAACGTTTCCGGTGAATGGACGCTTTACACCGGAGCAGCGTGCGCTCTACCAGGTCGTGTATGACGCACAACAGGCTGCGATCGCGAAAACCGTGGCTGGGAATCACTGGAATGAACCGCACGATGCCGCGGTCACGGCCATTACCAAGGGCCTCAAGAAACTCGGTTTGCTTGATGGTTCTGTGGCCCGGCTGATCAAGGACGAGGCGTACCAGCAGTTCTATATGCACCGAACCGGGCACTGGATTGGCATGGATGTGCATGACGTCGGCGACTACAAGGTTGGTGATGAGTGGCGGATGCTCGAACCTGGCATGGTCACGACGGTCGAGCCCGGAATTTACACCGGGAACAGTCGCAAGGTTCCGAAGCAATTTCGAAATATCGGAATTCGCATAGAAGACGACGTCGCGGTAACCAGCAAAGGCCCTGATGTGCTCAGCAAGGGACTGGTATCGGACGCTGAGGGAATCGAGGCACTGATGAATGCATCGGCCTGACACCATGGACAGCGAGACACCGGAGTTTGACATCGTCATCGCCGGAGGCGGCATGATTGGCACCAGCCTCGCGTTGGCGCTGGCGCCACTGGGCATGCGAATTGCGGTTGTCGAGGCGGTCGCACGTCGAAGTGCACAGCAACCCAGTTTTGATGACCGGTCAACGGCATTGTCGCGCAGCACCCAACGCATGTTCGAGGCGATGGACCTTTGGGGCGACGTTCGGGCCGCATCGACGCCGATCGACCATATACATGTATCGGACAAGGGTCGCTTCGGCTTTTCGCACATCGATGCTGAAGAGCAGGGTGTTGAGGCGCTGGGCTACGTCGTGATCAACCGCGTTCTCGGCGACGTGCTGCAATCGCGGCTTGATGAATTTTCATCCGTGCAGCAGTTCTGCCCGGCTCGAATCGAATCAGTATCGCTTGGGCCGGAGGGTGTACTGGCGACGATGGACGCCGGCGACGGCAAGATCGGACTCAGAAGCAAACTCCTGGTTGCGGCCGATGGCGCGAACTCGACCGTCCGCGACATGATGGGCATCTCGGCGCAACGACGCAATTACGATCAGCGGGCGATCGTCGGAAACCTGCTAACCGAAAAGCCCGTACTCAATCGCGCCTACGAGCGGTTTACGTCACAGGGGCCGCTGGCTATTTTGCCCATCGCGGACGAGCGGGCTGGTTTCGTATGGACGGTCGCGGAGCACGATGCGGATCGTGTGCTCGGCCTGACCGACTCCGATTTTATCGCCGAACTTCAGTCAGCGTTCGGCTTGCGGCTCGGTAAATTTTCCCGTGTCGGTGCGCGTGCCGGTTACCCGCTGGTACTGAGCAAGGCCGTTCGACTCACTGCGACGCGTAGCGTGCTCGTTGGCAACGCGGCTCACGGCCTGCATCCGGTTTCGGCGCAGGGATTCAATCTTGGAATGCGTGACGTTGCCGCGTTGTGTGACTGCATTCTGGACAGCCGTAAGGCGCGGGCGGCGGGCGTTGATCCGGACCCGGGGTCAGACGATGTATTGCAGCGCTATGCCGACTGGCGTCGAAGTGACCAGAAAAAGCTGGTGCGTTTCACAGATAGCCTGGTGCGATTGTTCGGCAGCAAACGTGCAGGCACCCGGACACTGCGCAACATCGGCATGCTGGGTTTCGATCTCGTTCCCGGCGTTCGCAGTGTGTTTGCGAAACATACGATGGGTCTTGCCGGAGAATTGCCGCGCCTGTCACGTGGTGTACCGATTCAATGAAATCGACATTTGACATTACGATCGTTGGCGGTGGAATTACCGGCCTGAGCTTTGCGGCGCTGCTCGCGACAAGCCGCCATGCCGAAAGGCTGAACGTGACCGTCATCGATGCGGCAAAGCGACCGGCTTATGTTGCCGGCAGTGATATTTCGCTGCGCGTTTCGGCCATTGCAAACGGGTCGGCTGCACTACTCGATTCGGTGGGTGCCTGGGATGCCGTAGTCTCAGCGCGGTTTTCGCCGTACGAGCACATGCGCGTATGGGACGAAAGTGATGTGCCGGACAGTGCCTCGGCGTTGACGTTTGACGCTGCGGAATACGCAGTGCCCCAACTGGGCTTCATCGTCGAGAATGTCCTGTTGCAAAGCGCATTGCTCGACAGGCTCGAAGCGAGCAAGGTAAGGCTCGCGTTCGAATCCAGGCTGGACGGTTTGCCGACAGCGGACCTGCTCGTTGGCGCCGACGGCGCACGATCCTTCGTACGCGAACAGGCCGGCATCAAGACTCATCGATGGCCGTATGAACAGACGGCCGTCGTCACGCACCTCGCGACCGAGAAGCCCCACGGCTCGACAGCCTGGCAACGGTTTCTTCAAGTGGGCCCGCTGGGCATGTTGCCGCTGGCGGACGGCCGAATTTCGGTCGTCTGGTCGACAACGCCTGAAGCGGCTCAAAAGGCGCTTGCCGCGACAGATACAGAGCTTGGTCAAATGCTGACGGCGGCGTCGGATCACGTGCTTGGCGAACTGCGGGTTACCGGACCGAGGGGTGCTTTTCCCCTGGCGGCACAACACGCCGAAGAATACGTCCGGCCGGGCCTTGCCCTCATTGGTGATGCGGCACATGCGATCCATCCGCTCGCGGGACAGGGCGCCAATCTGGGCCTGCAGGACGCGGCCGAACTGGCAGGCGTTGTCGTAGCAGCGCTCGATGATGGCCTGCATCCGGGCGACCGGCCGGTTTTGCGGCGTTTTGAGCGCGCACGAAAGGGCGATAATTTGACGATGTTGCATTTCATGACTGGCCTCAATCGCCTGTTTGCGACAGACTCAGTGCTTGTGAGAGAACTAAGAATGGCCGG
>JAUHYO010000201.1 GCA_030426325.1 Gammaproteobacteria bacterium
CCCTAGAGAGTGGGATCATCCGGACTTCGAGGCAATGTGTGACGAAATAATTCGCCGTTGTTCGGCGCGTGGTATTCAGGTCGCGGCCAACTTCGCATCGCTTGAGCAATCGGAGAAATGGGCGGCTCGAGGGATGAATCTCATCATCCACGCGTGTGATTTTCGCGTACTGCATGCCGGCTACAAGACCGCCCTGGAGTCGATTGCGCGCGCGGCCGGACGCACTATCGAAATCGAGGAGTCGTCCGTTGATATCTGATGCTGCCAAACTCATTGCCGTTATGGTCCTGCTTGCAGCCTGCACGGCAACGCCACGACAAATGGATTCAGAGGAGCTTGCGGCGCGCGAAGTCGGCAACACCGGCGGATTGAACTACGGTGAGTTCGGGCCGCCCGATGCATACGAAGACGATTCCGGCCATCCGTACTACGGCAGCGAGAACCAGTGGAGCCGCCGCATGTTCGAAGAGCGCGCGGCCAACCTGTACTACAAACGCCGCGGTCAGCGGCAGATGCTCGAGATTATCGATGGCAAGCCGGAGGTTGCGCTGCAGCTCGCTGATGCGCGGCTCGCCGACGATCCCGCGGACGCAGAGTCACAGTTTGTCCGCAGCGTCGCTTTTGCGCAGTTGGGAGAACTGGACGAAAGCTGGCAGGCCATGCAGCTGGCCCTGCAATCGGGGATGCCGTTCGGACGATTTCTCGCCGGTCCACGTGACCTGCTGGAACCGTTGCACAGAAGCGCACGTTTTCAACAGTTTGCTGCCCAGCAGGAGGCGACGATCATTCACGGTCCGATGCTGGGTGACGTTACCGAATCCAGCGTACGCGTGTGGGTGCGCAGCAGCAGGCCAACAGATTTCACGGTGCGACTCGATGATGGGGAATCGAGTTTTGAGGCAACGTCGCGCACCACGCCGGAGGCCGACTACACGGGTGTCGCGCGGGTCTCGGGCCTGCAGCCGGACACCGTGTACAGCTACGACGTATCGGTCGACGGCGAGCCTGTAACCGGGCGCTATCATTTCAGGACGCCGCCGCTTGCTGGCACCACGGGTGTGTTGCAGGTTGGATTCGGTGGCTGTGCCGGTTATACGCCGGAGAACGAACGGGTTTGGGACACCATCGCGTCACACGATCTGCGGGCATTCCTGTTCCTGGGTGACAATGTCTATATCGATGTGCCCGCAAAGCCAGGCGCATTTCACGAGTACAGCTATTACCGCCGGCAGTCGCGCCCGGAATTTCGGCGCATGGTTTCTGCCATTCCCCAGTACGCGATCTGGGATGATCACGATGCGGCCTTCGACGACATCTGGTTGGGGCCGTACGTCGACCGACCGGCGTGGAAACAGCCCATGGTCGAATCGTTTCGACAAAACTGGAACAACCCGTCGTACGGTTCCGATACCCACCCGGGCACCTGGTTCAGCTTTGTGCTCGGCGATGTCGAGTTTTTCATGCTCGATGGCCGTACATACCGCACGAATCCGTTCATCGACGATCGCACCATGCTCGGGCCCGAGCAGAAAGCCTGGTTGCTCGATGGACTGAGCAAATCGACAGCCACCTTCAAGGTCATCGCGAGCCCGGTCGCCTGGGCTGACCGCGCAAAACCGGGCAGCATCGACACCTGGTCCGGCTTCCCCGAGGAGCGGGAGCAACTGTTTTCGCACATCGAAACCCAGGGGGTGCACGGAGTGATTCTGCTGTCCTCCGATCGACATCGCTCCGAGGCATGGCGAATTGAGCGCGACAGTGGCTATCCATTCTACGAGTTACTGAGTGGTCAGCTGACCAATATTCACACGCACCCGCCGGAGCAGGGTGCATTGTTTAGTTACAACGCCAAGGACTCATTCGGTGTGCTGACGTTCGACACGGATCGCGCGGATCCGCAAGTGACCTACGAAATCCGGTCTATTGATAATGAACGAATCGAATCGCTGGTTGTAAAGCTGAGTGAGCTGCGGCAACAAAAACCTGGAGGTAGTAAATAGTGAAGTCAGGAACCTGGGGTGCCCTGCTTGCGGCGCTCGTCGTGACAGCTTGTGCTCAGAGTACAGCACAAAACTCGGAAATCGAAACCGTGGCGCTGTGGCTGTTCGACGAACCGGTCGGGCTGTATCCGAGCAGTGCAATCGACGATAACTCCGAGTACGACATGGTGCTATCGATTGGCATGGGTGCGCAGATCGTTGCGGGCCACTATGGCCACAGCCTGTTACTGGAAGATCGTGAGCCGTTTGACGTTCCCGAAGGTGAGGAAAACTTCGAACTCTATGGTTTCGTCAGGATGCCACCGGCAGATGGCCGCACGACTGAGCCGCTGACGTGGTTTAACGCAGACTTCGCCGCACTGATGACTTCCGGGGAGAATCATCTGCGCAAGGAGGTTGGTTTCAAGAATCCGACAGAGTCGGGTATGAATCTTGGCGCCTTCGACTGGAGTTTCGAATTCTGGTATTCGGGTAGCGCAAGCGACCGGGATTCGGACGCAGTGGTGTTCGAGCTGGGTTCGGGGCCGCGTGGCGAGAATAACGTCGTAACGCAGCTTCGCTGGTCAGAGGATGGAGCGTCATTCTCGCTGCACAATCAACCCTCGGCCACCACCTTGCTGATTCCAAGCAGCAGCCCGACAAAAGCATGGCGCCACTACGCTTTTGCCTACGATGCTGCTGAGCAACAGTTACGACATTATGTCGATGGCAAGTTGCAGCCGCTGCCCGACGTCGCCAAGCTGGCGGCGTTGCCGCATGGCGACGAGGCCTATTTTTCACTCGGCAGAGATGGCAGCTGGGCCCACCCGTTGCGCGGCGCACTGGACGAGGTGCGCTTTAGTCGTGGCCAGGTGTATACCGCTGAGTTCGAGCCGCCCGAGAGTTTCGCGGTCCAGCCTGAACCCGTCGCTCGAGTCGCCGGGCCACCACTGCTGTTCGACGGCGATGCTTCTCAAGCGTTGCAGCTGGGCACCCGCAAGCATGTGTTCATCGACGCAGCGTTGCTCGAGGATCAGGGTGATGCGAAATTTGTCGTCAATCCGCCGCGCCGAGCCGAGCGGGTTATCGACAACATCGAAGGACCGTTCCGCAAACACCTGACCGTTGTTGAGAGTGATGACGGGGTGATCAGAATCTACAATTCGGTTGAGGACGATCATCTTGCTGTTTATACCTCCACCGACGGCGTGAATTTTAAGCGCCCGGATGTGGGCCATGGCGACATCAATGGCAACCGGAATATCGTTATTCCGGACAACGTCGGCGGGCTCGGCAACCCGTTCTGGGATCCGCAGGCACCAGAGGACGAACGCTGGAAGTACTTTACGGACTACGAACGACGCGGTATCTACCTGTATACCTCGGCCGACGGCTACGACTGGAAGCGGCATCGTACGGTTGTACTGCCGTTCCGCTCAGGCACTCAGTCGAGCACATTTTACGATAACCAGAGGCAACGGTATGTGTCCTATCATCGTTCGGGAATTTTTCATACGCCTGCCGGGGACACACAGCGCAGTTCGGTCGTAACCGAGCACGAAGACTTGCGCGTCGCCGCGCCTTTCACCGCATTGTCACCAGGGGACTATCGCGATCTGCGCGACGACTTCCCGCTGCGTGAGCCGCTGCCGTGGTTCTCTGACAACGGACCACTGACACCGGGCGGATTCGGAATGGAGTACCCGCACCGTTTCGATCCGATACCGGAGGATCCACCGGGCGTCGATTTCTATCTGACCAAGGCAACCAAGTATGCATGGGCGCCGGATACCTATATTGCGTTTCCGGTCGGCTACTTCCACTACGAAAATGATGGCCCGATAACGCGACAGATTCTCGGCGACGAGAAGTTTCAGCGCGGCTCCGGGCCGCTTGAATCACAGGTTTCTGTCAGTCGCAACGGTATCGACTGGCATCGCTATCCTGATCCGGCCTACGTTGGTATTGGCCGGCATGAGGGTCGTGACGTAAAAACGGCCTATATTGCGCATGGCATGGTGCGCCGTGGCGAGGAGATCTGGCAGTACTATTTTGGTGAAACCCAGTATCACTCCGCGCATGTCAAGGACGAGGCCGGTCGTGGCGTCTACCGCCTGGTGCAGCGGCTCGATGGGTTTGTATCGCTGGACAGTCCCTATGGACATGAGACGACGGCTGTTACCAAGCCCCTGGTATTTTCCGGTGACCGGCTGCAACTCAATGTCGATACCGATGCCGTCGGCTACATGCAGGTCGGTTTCCTGGATGCGCAGGGCGAGCCCATCGAGGGCTTTTCCGTCGACGACTGTATTTACGTCAATGGCGACTTTATCGCCGGCGAAGTCGAGTGGCTGAACGGCAAGGACTTGTCGGCTTTCGAGGGGCGCACGGTGCAGGTTGTGTTGCGCATGCGTGGCGCGAAACTGTATGCCATGCAGTTCGTTGACAGCGAAACGGATAATCGGGAATGACGATGATGACGAGAATAATGTTTCTATTGGCGTTGCTGGTGGCTGGTGCTGCGTTGGCAGCAGGCCCCGCGACAGAGGTCGTGGACATCGATGCGTACGACAAGGTTCTGTACGTTTCGTCGAGCACGGGTTCGGATGCGCAAGGCAAGGGCACGCAGGCGCGGCCCTGGGCTTCCCTCGGGCATGCGCTGAACAAGGCGCGCGGACGCAGCATTGCGATACTGGTAGCGGGCGGTTTGTACGAAGAACACTCGTTGACACTGCGAACCGGCAATGCCGTCTTCGGTGGATTCAGCGCGGATGACTGGTCACGGGATATTCACGCTAATCGAACGACAATAGACGCAGCCGGTGGTGGTCGCGTATTTGTCGCGGCGGATTCCACGGTGCTGGACGGATTCGAAATCCGCGGCGGTCTCGTTCGCGGAGCCGGGGCGGGCATTCATATCGATGGCAGCTCACCGGTCTTGTCCAACAACACGTTCGTGGACAACCGCACACTTGGCCCCGAAAACTGGGCGCCCGAATATTGGCATGAGACGGCACACGATGGTGGTGCTGTTTACTGTACCAATGGCGGCAACCCAACGATTCGCAATAATCTGTTCGCGGCCAACAAGACAGACAACGGCCGCGGTGCCGGCCTGGCCTACGACGGCCGCTGTAATGGTGAGATCACCGACAATGTTTTCATTGCCAATGTGGCGGGCCTGGATGATCCGATGCGTTCCAGCGATGGTGGCGCCATTTCCGTATTTCGCTGGTCATCGCCCTTGATTGAAGACAACGTGGTGCTATCGAACAAGGCACTGGCAAAGAACGATGCGGGCGGCATTTTCGTCGCGCTGTGGTCTTCCGCGAAAGTGCGCAACAACACGCTGGTCAATAACGAAGCGGGCGACGACGCCGGCGGTCTGTTTGTCGGCGGACAGGAGCATCGCTACGACGCGCCGCTTGATCCGCTGCCCGATGCCGAGGCGTTCTTTGTGGAAGTCACAGGGAATCGTTTTTTCGGTAACACCAATTCATCGCGCAACTCGGGTGCGACGCGTATCACGATGGAGTCTCGCGGCCGGGTAGCGAACAATATCGCCGCGTTGAATCCCGGCTTTTACATCCAGCGTAGCGAACTCGAGATCGTGAATAATACGATCCTCGAAAATACCCTGCTTATCGAAACCAAAGAGGGCCTCGAGCCCAGCGCCTTCCGCAACAACATCGTACTCGGTTCCTTCGAGTTCGAACCGGTTGCCGAGGTTCGTGACTCCTTGTTCCGAGATGGTTTCCCGGGCAACACCAAGGGTGAACCACAGTTCCTGGATGACGGCGGCGTGCTTGAATTGCTGGCCGCGACATTCTCCAGGGCGGACCAGCAGACAACCGTCCATCTCGCGCGCACGCCGTCCGGTGCGTCACTGCAGAACCGCGTCGTACGCAGCGGCAACGCATGGGGTGTCGTCGCAGCGGTCGACGGATCGACGCTGAAGATTTGGGGCGATTTGTCGGCTGCGGGCGAGATCACCGTGTTGCCGACCTTCCGCCAGACCAGTTCCTCGCCGGGATTCGGCAAGGGTGCCGATGCGGCACGCGCCGAGACCACCGCGTGGACGCCGAAGCGCGTTAACAAGTCCATCGAGTTGCTGGAACGTGGCCAGCCGATTTACTACGCGGCAGGCTACGGCGGCTACGATCAGGGCATCGAGATGGCCACGACCTGGTCGGATTATATTGTCTACAACATGGAGCACCAGCCACTCGACTTCGGCCTGCTGCGCGAATTCATGCGTGGGCTGGTCGATGCAGGGCCGACACCGAGTGGTCATCGTACGCCGACCGTCATCGTGGTGCTGCCG
>JAUHYO010000202.1 GCA_030426325.1 Gammaproteobacteria bacterium
AATCCGTTCGCGTCCGATGCAGGGTAGGTATCGAAACGACCAACTTCCTGTGGGCTCACCGGGTTGCTGATGTCGAGTATCGTAAGTCCGCGCGAATAATTGGACATGTAGTAGCGATTGCCGCGAACGAAACCATTGTGATCGATTGCCGTCGTCGGTCCCGTCCAGCTGCCGACAAGTGCCGGTGCCGTGAGATCGGCAATCGACAGCACGCGTAAGGTCGTCGGCAAACTGCGATTCCGTTCGTCGAGCTCATCCTGAATAAACAGGTACTGCTGATCCTCTGTTTGCCAGCCCGAATGCGTGTAGGAGGCATTGCTGTATGGCATCTGGCTCAGCCGAACCGGATTTGATGGGACACTGATGTCCCAGGTATCGACACTCGATTCGTTAAAATCAAACAGCACATCGCAGTGATCGAGTCCCCCGGCATTGACGCATTGCGTGTCCTTTCGTCCGTCGGAGACTCGCATCGACGCGGCATCGTGCATGTAAAGCCTGTTGCCGCCGGCCTGATCACCCGGTGTCGTGGGTGCGGCAATGAATGACGGCGCCGCCGGATTTGCCAGCGAATAGGAGCGAAAGCGCCCATCATTAATATTTGAGCCTGCAAGAATAAGGTTTGGCGCGTGACCGGCCGATAGCTCAAGGCCGGTGCCGTAATCAATGTCGGTCAGGAATACATTGTGTGCCGCACTAAAGTCACTGGCATAGTGGATGCGTGAAATGCTGTGTGGCAAAGCACGCAGATCCACAATAATCAGGCCATCGGACGCATTGTCGGCAGTAATGTACGCATAGGCATTCCAGCGTTCGTCAGTCGCGTTCCAGAACTGATGAACTTTAATATCTCGCCAGGTTGTCGGTTGTCCGTTGACGAACCCGACTTCTTTCGGATTCTCAGCATCCGTAACATCGAATACGGCTGTGCCGGTACTGTAACCGACGATGACGTACTCCCGATGCGTGTTGAGGTCCATGAATCCCCAGATATCGGCTCCCCTGGCACCGGGTGTCCTGTCAGCGATATGAGACAGCAAATCGACATTGTTGCAGGGATAGACACTTGCGAAGCCGCCCGTGCAGGTGGTTGCAGCCATATTGGCCTGCACGCTCAGATGTGTTTTGACGGCATCACGGTGCAGACCTTTGCTGTCGATAATGACGTGAAAGCCTTTTGTTTCGAGCTCGGAGGCGAACTCGGGCGGTACACCGACCAGCGTCGATGGTGAGTCCGTGCCATAACTGCCACGAACGTCGATTGCGCCACTGAGCAAATATAGGATGTCGGCCGAATCGGTCAGCTCGAAGGTGCCGGCGCCAACACGCAGCTGGGCGTTCTTGCCGAGCTGCTTGAGTGCATACGAAATTGACTGGCATGGCAGCGACGCCTCCTGGCAGACGCCAGCATCGACACCGTACGCCGCGACATACGCGGGTGGTTCGTCGCCATCCGCGAGCGTCACCGCTGAGAACAGTAAGACCGAAAGAGCCAGAAGGCGTCGTATTGAAACGTTTGTCATATACGGAACCGAATCATTTTCGAAGCCTCTATAATAGTCGCTCGACCCCAGCCACGACTGCCGAACATTCGATATATTGTGAAATCATCCACTTTGACCCTGAAAGCGGGCGCAGGTGCCCTCAAATTTGTCCAATCGCAGGGTTTTGACTGCTCGTCGATTGGTACGATTGCAGGCGCGTCCGGCGGCGCCAAGTGGCTGGTCCTGAGTCAGCTCGACCGCGCCATCCTGCGACACGTCGTACCGAAACTCGAAGGCCCTGTGCATTTGCTCGGTTCGTCGATTGGCGCCTGGCGGTTTGCCTGCTATGCACAGGGCGATCCACTAGCGGCAATCAACCGGTTTGAGAATGCCTACATCGAGCAACGCTTCACAGCGAAGCCCGATGTTGCAGAAATTACGGCCAAGAGCCGGGAGATTCTCGATGTATTGTTTGGCAGCGGAGGGGTCGACGAGGTTCTCGGCCACCCGGTATTTCGTACGCACGTCATGGCCGTGCGCAGTCGTCACATACTCGCTTCAGATGCGCGCTGGCTGTTGTCACTCGGGCTGCTCGGCGCAGCGAGCCTAAACCTTGCAAGCCGCAAGTCGCTCGGTCTGTTCTTCGAGCGTGCGTTGTTTTACGACGAGCGGGATGTGCCGCCGTTCTTCGATGTTCGCGGTTTTCCGATACAGAAGATTGGCATCAGTCGCGAGAACCTGGAGGATGCGATCGTCGCCACGGGCTCTATCCCCCTGGTTCTGGCCGGTGTCCGTGACATTGCCGGAGCACAGCCGGGGGTTTATCGGGACGGTGGCATTATCGACTACCATCACGATTTACCTCATAGCAGTGCAGAACGGCTTACGTTGTACCCTCACTTCTACGATCACATGGTTCCTGGCTGGTTTGACAAAAAGCTCAGCTGGCGGCGCCCGGCTGCAGTTAATATCGATCGAACAATCCTGATCAGTCCTTCACCGCAATTTGTCGCTCAGCTGCCCAACGGCAAAATCCCGGATCGCACAGATTTCGTTAAATTAACGCCAGAAGAGCGAATCGCCGCCTGGCGGGATTGCGTTAAAGCCTGCGAGAAAATGGCTGATGAGTTCGCTGAATTGATCGAGACGGACCAACTGGCGACGCGCCTTCAGGCCCTGTGATACGCTCTTTAAAAAAATAACGAGAGGGGAGTCTGAACATGGGCGAATCCATTACCGGTCGGCCGTATCCGGAATTAACCTGGGTCGCATTGATCGTTGGCTGGATCATCGGTGTGATACTTGCTGGTTCGATTGGCTACGCGGCGCTGGTGCTGGGCTTCTCGATAGAGGGATCGGAACTCGCCGCTATTCTCGGCTTCGGCATCCTGCGGGGCATTCTTGGCCGCAAAAGTATTGTCGAGAACAATATCGTGCAGACCATTGCCAGTGGGGTGAACGGCGCTGCGTCCGGAATGATGTTCTCGGTCCCCGCAATTTTCTTGCTTGGTTTCGGTGATCGATTCGATCCGGTCATTCTGACGTTCGGCTGCATCGCCGGTGCATTCCTCGGCATCGCGTTCATCATTCCGTTGCGCAAGCACATGATTGACTACGAACGCCTGACTTATCCCGGTGGCGTTGCGGTGGCAACGATTCTGAAATCGCCAGGCGCGGGCGTAAAGAAGGCTTTGATTCTGCTGGTCGCCGCGATTGTAAGTGCAAGCGTCCACATCGCCACGATCAAAACGGGTGTCGACAACTGGAATCTCGGTGCAATTCTGCAGATGCCACAATACATGAACGGCATCTGGTACCTCTCGTTGATGACCATTGGCGTCGGGTTTATCGCTGGCCGCGGCGGCGTCGCGTTTATTATCGGTGGCTTTGTTGCCTACTGGTTCATCTCGCCGCTGCTTTCGGTGACCGGCAGCTTTCCACCGGATGCGGCGGGCAATGTCATCAATACGCCCGGACCATTGCGCTTGCAGCTGTACCGCCCGATGGGAATCGGCATGCTGATCGGTGGTGCCATCATGGGCGTCATTCTGGCATTCCCGCTGATCACCAGCGCGATTCGCTCAATGCAAAAAGCATCGAAAGTTTCGTCGGAGGCATCAGGCGACGAAATGCCGATCAAGTTGTTGTACTTCGCGATTGGTGGCGCGATGCTGCTGCTGACATTCATGGCCGTGACCTCGGTAGAGACTGTCAGTCTCGGTCGTGGAATTCTGATGGCATTGATGGGCACGCTCTGGATCTGGATGTCAGGCATCATTCTTTCGGAAGCGATTGGTCGTACGAACTGGTCTCCGCTATCCGGCATGACACTGGTCGGGATAACTTTGCTGATCATCGTTACGCACGGTATGGAACGTGGAGATTCAATAGTCGCCGCCATTATGGTTGGCGCGGCAACTTGCGTTGCAATGTCACAGGCGACCGACCTGATGCTCGATCTGAAAACGGGTTACCTCGTCGGCGCAACGCCGCGCATGCAGCAAATTGGCCAGTTTGCAGGAGCCTGGCTCGGCCCCATCGTCGTGATCGGTGTGATTTTTGTATTGCACCAGGCGGACGGCTATGGTCTTGGCAGCGAAAAGTTGCCGGCGCCACAGGCACAGGCGCTGGCCAGCACGATCGACGGGATCATGGGCGGCGACGTGCCAACGCAAAAATATGCGGCTGGCGCCATCCTGGGCGGCATACTGTCAGCGTTGATGGGCGGGCTGGGAATTACCGTTGGCCTTGGTTTTTACTTGCCCTTCAATATCGTACTTACGTACTCACTCGGAACGTTGGCACGTGAGCTGAGTGATCGCATCAAGGGCAAGACATGGAGCGAGGGGGTGGGGATTCCAATTGCCGCTGGCCTGATCGTTGGAGAAGCTCTGGTGGGCGTTGGAAATGCGGCTATGATCGTCGCGACTTCGTAGAGGCGGAGGGATCAGATGAAGAACCTGGGCTATTTTCTCGTTGCTGCCGGTTTCCTCGGCGGGGCATATGCGACATCGCTGGATGTCGAAAACGTAAACTGGACTTTCTTTGGATCCATGGCGCTTGCGGCTGTTATCGGCTTGTTTATTTACAAGCGCCAGGTCCACGCACTGGCTCGTTCCGAATCGGTACTGGAGTCAAATCGCAATGAGCTTCGCGAATCGATTGCCAATATCGTCAAGGATCTTGGTGAGTTGAACGGGGATGGGCTGACTCGCGGCGCTGTGCTTCGTGATCGCATCGATCTCAAACTTCGTGAAGACCTTCGACGGTTTGCCGATGCGCGGGAGAGCATGGTGCATTTGTTCGGCTTGCAGACGTATGCCGACATCATGAGTCATTTTGCCGCGGGCGAACGCTATATCAACCGTGTCTGGTCGGCCTCTGCCGATGGTTACGATGAGGAAGCTGAGACCTATCTGAAGCGGGCGGCGGGTCAGTTTGACGAAGCGAAGCAACAGTTGTTGCAGGCGGCGGCAAAAATCAGCTAGGCAGGGGCGTCGAAGGATTCGGAGCCTTGCGTCGCGGGTTTACTACGAGTTGGCCCGGCCGCAGCGAGTCATCAGTTCCTGCTGAAGCAATTCGACGTCCTCGTTCATCAGGTAGTCGCTGTTGTCGTTCCAGCCGCTGAGCATTGCGATAGTCCGTTCGTTGACCATCAGGTGCTGGTCATTGGACTGCTCACCGATTTCCCACCCCGGAACTGCGATAACCGATCGAAGGCGCACTTTGTGTCCGAGCAGCTGCCGGAATTCTTTCTGCAGTCGCACGGTTTTGGCGCTCAGGTCCACAATGGGGATATCGGGTTTGCCATTGGCGAACTCGATGTGGTTTTCCCGCAATCGAACATAGGTCGGTTTGGCGCAGCGGCGGGCAACGACGTTCACCGCGTACAGACCTTTTTGTCCGATGATGACATGGTCAACAATGCCGGCTGTCGTAGCCACGTCGTGGAAGACGCGTGTACCGCTGGCGGACAGTTGCTGCAACTGGTGCCCGACTGCAATATTCGCGTCACGAATAAATTTAACCTGGTACTGAGCGACCGCAGTCCGGACCAGCCGATAGGTCGCATACACTCCGACGACGACCAGAAAGCCCAATTGGCCGTACAATTGCCAAGACGGGTAGCCTGCGAACAAGTGTTGTGCCTGCAAAATATAGGCGGCGACAAACAATACGGTGAATACCAGTGCGCCGCAGAGGTAAATCGCTTTCGACTGGGCGAGCCGCTCGAGCTCATCACGAAACCGTTGCGCGGCCTCATGCATGATGCGGTCGGAGAAGCTGGGCGTGGAACCAATGGTGCGGCTGACAGCGCTCCAGGTCTTGGCGATCAGCAGGAAGACGACAGTACTCGCCAACGCGACAGTCGCCGCACCGCTGATTGCTTCAAGATCCATTTCCCGACTCCGCTTTTCGAGGCTGCCCTCTGAGCGTAGCCCCGCATCAATCACGACTCTGTGACGCAAGTCACATTGGGCCGTGACCAGTGTGGGCCTGCATCAAATTTTTAAGCTCCGGTTCAGCTGATGCGCGGTATCTATGGGAGCATATTCACGAATAGCCTGGACCGGAGACGTCATGAACAACAGACTGAATTTACTCGGCCTGATACTGGCCGCTGTGGCACTGAGCGGTTGCGCAGGCATGAGCAGTGAGGAGTGTCTTGCCACGGACTGGTCAGCGATTGGCTACGAAGACGGCTCTCGCGGCTACACCACCGATCACTTCAGCAAGCACAGAAAAGCCTGCGCCAAGCATGG
>JAUHYO010000203.1 GCA_030426325.1 Gammaproteobacteria bacterium
GCGTTTGCCTGAGCGCCAGGATTTCAATTCCCTAACGGGGCGCGCGCATTCGCCGAAGCCGTTATACTTCGCGCCTTTGAGGCACCGCGACACCCCAATGACCAGCAATGCGCCAGGCACGCCAACGACGTTTCAGGACCTGATCCTCCGACTGCAGGAGTACTGGGCTGCGCGCGGCTGCGTCATCGTCCAGCCCTACGACATGGAAATGGGTGCCGGCACGTTTCACCCGGCGACTTTCCTGCGCGCGATCGGCCCGGAGCCCTGGAGTGCGGCCTACGTGCAGCCCTGTCGACGTCCGACCGACGGTCGCTACGGCGACAATCCCTTTCGCTTGCAGCATTACTACCAGTACCAGGTCGTACTCAAGCCATCGCCGGATAACATCCAGGCGATGTACCTGGATTCGCTTCGCGCGATCGGCATCGATCCCCTGGTTCACGATATTCGATTCGTCGAGGACAACTGGGAGTCGCCGACACTTGGCGCCTGGGGCCTCGGTTGGGAAGTGTGGCTGAACGGTATGGAGGTGACGCAGTTTACGTACTTCCAGCAGGTCGGCGGACTCGAATGCCGCCCGATCAGCGGTGAAATTACTTACGGTCTCGAACGACTCGCAATGTACCTGCAAGACGTCGAGAGCATCTTCGATCTTACCTGGACGGATGGGCCGCTCGGGCGCATCAGCTACCGCGATGTTTACCACCAGAATGAAGTTGAGCAGTCACGCTACAACTTCGAGCAGGCGGACGTCGATTCATTGTTTAATAACTTCGATCACGCAGAACACGAAGCCGAGCGCCTCGTCGGCCAGGGCCTGGTGCTGCCCGCCTACGAACAAATGCTCACCGCTTCACATACGTTCAACCTGCTCGATGCACGCCAGGCAATCTCAGTGACCGAGCGACAGCGATTTATACTTCGAGTGCGCACCATGTCGCGTGCGATCTGTGAGGCCTATTACGCCAGTCGCGAAACGCTGGGCTTTCCCATGCTCTCAACGGTCAAGCCGGGCGAGGCTTCGCAATGAGCCGATTGAAGCCGTTTCTCGTCGAGGTAGGCACTGAAGAGCTTCCGCCCAAGGCTTTGCGCACACTCATGGAAGCCTTTGGCGAGCGGTTGGCCGTGGCACTTGATGATGCCCGCCTTGATCACGCCGAGGTCAGCGTATTTGCCAGTCCAAGGCGGCTCGCCGTGCTGGTCGAGGACCTTGCAGACCGCCAGGCGGATCGCAAGGCCGAGCAGAAAGGTCCGCCGGTCAAGATTGCCTTCGACGACAAAGGTAATGCAACGCCTGCCGCGTTGGCGTTCGCAAAAAAATGCGGCGTCGACATTGGCGAGCTCGACCGGCAGGAAACCGACAAGGGCGCCTGGCTGGTTTATCAAAGTATTGAACAGGGACAGCCCGCGGGTACGCTGCTGCCTGCCCTGGTCAATGATGCGCTTCAGGCGTTGCCGATTCCCCGCCGGATGCGCTGGGGATCGCACGACGTTGAGTTTGTCCGGCCAGTGCACTGGGTTGTCATGCTGCATGGCAACGACATCGTTGAAGGCGAGGTTCTTGGTGTTGCCGCCGGACGCGAGTCGCGGGGTCATCGCTTTCATTGCATCGATCCCATCGAGATCGAGTCCCCGGAAAGCTACCTCACAACACTTGAAAAGGAAGGCCACGTCATCGCGGATTTTTCGCGGCGGCGCAAAATGGTTCGCGACGGCGTTGACGCCGCGGCAAAGTCCGCGGGCGGACGGGTGGTCGGCGGCAAGGCGCTTTATGACGAGGTCGCCGCGCTGGTCGAATGGCCGGTCCCCATCGTAGGCAGCTTTGACGAGTCCTTTCTTCAGCTGCCGCACGAGACCGTGACGTCAACACTGACCGGTCATCAGCGATATTTCCCGGTTGCCGACGACGATGGCGCGCTCCTGGCACGGTTTGTCACGGTCGCCAATCTTGAGAGCAAGGATCCGGACAGGGTACGCGATGGCAACGAACGCGTGATCAGACCGCGACTCGCCGACGCGGCATTTTTCTGGAACAGCGACCGGCAGCGCTCGCTCGACAGTCGGCAGGAAACATTGCGCGAAGTGGTTTACCAGCGTGGCCTGGGCAGCCTGTTCGACAAGAGTCAGCGTGTCGCCAGCATTGCGAAAGCGCTCGCTGCCGCCGTGGGACAGGATGACAAACACCTCTTGCGCGCAGCCCGGTTGGCAAAATGCGACCTCGTCACCGGCATGGTCGGCGAGTTTCCGGATCTGCAGGGTACGATGGGGCGCTACTACGCGGCCTCGGACAATGAAGCGGATGCGGTAGCCGAGGCGATCGGCGAACAGTACCTGCCTCGTTTCGCCGGCGATGCCCTGCCGGCTTCGCCCGATGGACAGCTGCTCGCCGTGGCCGACAAGCTCGACACGCTGGCGGGCGTCTTTTCGATCGGCAAGAAACCCAGCGGGAATCGCGACCCCTTCGGTCTTCGTCGAGCCGCGCTGGGGGTTGTTCGCATCCTGGTCGAATGCGGTCTCGACGTTGACTTGAAAGCAATGCTGGCAGTTGCCGTCTCCGCGCAGCCAAAATCGAAAACCACCTCAGACCGCCTTGTTGCAGGTCTTTATGCCTTTATCAGCGATCGCTTGCGCCGGTATTTCCTCGATCGGGATCCGCGGTTGAGTGTCGAGACGTTCACAGCGGTGCAGGTCAGGGAGCCGTCGTCTTTGCTCGACTTCGATCGACGACTTGCTGCCGTGCAAACTTTCGCGCGGCTGGAACAGGCCGAAAGTCTTGCGGCCGCCAACAAACGGATCGCGAATATTCTGCGCAAGGCCGGCGACCCGACAGATCTTCAGATCAGGAAGCAACTCCTGAAGGACGATGCCGAGAAAAACCTTTTTGATGCGCTCGGCCACGTAAAGAATAAGATTCAGCCGCTGCTCGACGTGCAGAATTACGCCGCCGTTTTGAATGAGCTGGCCGCCTTGCGCGAGCCGGTTGATCGCTTTTTCGACGACGTGATGGTGATGGCGGACGACGACGCCGTCCGGAACAATCGGCTGGCCTTGCTCGGCGAACTGCAGGCCCTGTTCCTGAACGTTGCCGATATTTCGCGATTGTCTATTCCTTAAAGATGCCGAAGAGCGCCGCAAAGGTCCGGCTAGTCGTTCTTGATCGTGACGGCGTCATCAACCGCGAGTCTTCGGACTTCGTCAAGTCGGCGGCGGAGTGGCAGGCGCTTGATGGCAGTATCAAGGCCATTGCCGCACTCACGAAGGGCGGGTTTCGAGTGGCCGTCGCCAGCAACCAGTCAGGACTCGCGCGTGGTCTTTTTGATTACGGCGCACTGTATGCCATGCACGAAAAGATGCGGAATCTGGTCGCGGCGGCGGGCGGGCGAATCGACCATATTGCGATCTGCCCACATGGGCCGGACGACGACTGTGACTGCCGCAAGCCGCGCCCGGGTTTATTGCTGCAGGTTGGCGAACAATTCGGCGTCGACATGACAGACGTTCCGTTTATCGGCGATTCCGTGCGTGACCTTGAGGCTGCCGTAGCCGCCGGTTCGCGACCGATTCTTGTTCGAAGCGGCAACGGCCGATCGGCCGAGAAGGACTTGCCGCCGGCGCTGCGCTCGGTGGAGGTTTACGACGACCTGCCAGCCGCCGCCGCCGTATTGCTTGCCGAATAGCACTGTGGTCAGGCTGCTTCGTTCGGTTGTCTTCCTGGTCTTCGGCTTTTCGAGTGGCGTTCTGTTCGCTGCCGTGTCGATGCTGTTTTTCTGGACCTCGGAGCGGTTTCTGTGGGGCTTCGTTCTGAATTATTGTCGACTGACGTTGTGGGCGGGACGTTTCTTTTGCGGCATGGACTACCGTGTCGAGGGGCTCGAAAACCTTCCGGAGAACCCCAGCGTGATCATGATCAAGCACACCAGCGTATTCGAAACCTACGGGCACGTTCCCTTTTTTCCACGAACCTCGTGGGTGCTAAAGCGCGCGATACTCTGGATTCCGGTATTCGGCTGGGCGCTGGCGCTGGTGTTCCGGCCGATCGCAATCAACCGAAAAGCCGGCCCCCGCGCCGTGCGTCAGGTCATCGATCAGGGCAAGGCCAAACTGGCTGCCGGTATCTGGGTTACCATTTTCCCGGAAGGCACCCGTGTACAGCCCGGTCAAACCCGCCGGTACGGCATCAGTGGTGCCGCACTGGCGAAAGAAGCGGGCGTCATGATTGTTCCGGTCGCGCACAACGCGGGTGACCTGTGGCGTCGCCGGCAGCTCGTCAAGCGGCCCGGGCTGGTGAGTTTTTGTATCGGTCCGCCGATTGATCCGAGCACCCAGTCCGCGAAAGAAACCAACCTGCTGGTGCAGGACTGGATCGAGAACAAGATGCGCGAGATCAGTCCGGCTTACCAGATCTTGACGCGCTCCTCCGGAGGCAGGTAGAGCGCATCCTCGGGGCTGACGTCGAAGGCCTCGTAGAATTCCGGCACGTTGCGAACAGCACCGTTGGCGCGATACATGCCCGGTGCGTGCGGGTCTGTTCCAATCAGCAGGCGCAGTGATTCGTCACGATAGATGTTTCGCCACACCTGCGCGTAACCGAGGAACACACGCTGTATGCCGGTAAAGCCATCGATAACCGGCGGCTCTTCGCCGTTGAGTGACATCTTGTAGGCGAGCAGACCGATGCTGATGCCGCCAAGATCACCGATGTTTTCACCGAGCGTAAACTGGCCGTTGACGCTCAGGTCGTCGAAGGGCTGGAAGCTGTCGTACTGTTCGATCAGTTTCTTCGTACGCTTTTCGAATTCGGCCCGGTCTTCGTCAGTCCACCAGTTTCGCATCACGCCGTCGCCATCAAAGGTGCTGCCGGAGTCGTCGAAACCGTGGCCGATCTCGTGCCCGATGACCGCCCCAATGGCGCCGTAGTTCACCGCGTCGTCGGCATCGAGATTGAAGAACGGCGGTTGCAGGATTGCAGCCGGGAACACGATTTCATTCAGCGGTGGCATGTAATAGGCGTTAACCGTTTGCGGGGTCATGCCCCATTCGGTGCGATCCACCGGTCCACCCTGGCGATCCAGCACGCGCTGGTACTCGGCGAGCGCGGCTCGCTCGCTGTTGCCGTAGTAGTCGTCCGGTTCAATGGTCAGCGCGGAGTAATCGCGCCATTCGTCCGGGTAGCCGATCTTCGGTGTGAATTTGGACAGCTTATCAAGCGCCTGGAGCTTGGTTTCTTCCGACATCCAGTCGAGCTCCTTGATGCTTTTTTCGTAAGCGCTGATCAGGTTGCCGACCAGTTCAAGCATGCGTTCCTTCGCTTCGGGCGGGAAATGGTTCTTGACGTAAACCTTGCCGACGACTTCGCCGAGCCCGGCGTTGACGACATTGACACCGCGGCGCCACATGGGCCGCTGCTCTTCGACACCCGACAGTGTCTTGCTGTAGAAGTTGAAATTCTGGTCGTCGAGGGCGGTCGTCAGCCGGCTCGCCGAATTGTTGAGCGCGACCCAGGTCAGGTAGGTTTTCCAGGTATCGAGATCCGTGTCGACGATGATTTTGTCTAGAGCCTTCAAATAGTCGGTCATGAACAGGACGACGGAACCGACATTTTGCAGGCCAGCCTCTTCGAGGTAGCCCGCCCAGTTGAAGTTCGGCATGAGGTCGGACAACTCGTCGGTTGTGACCTTGTTGTAGTTGACACTCCAGTTGCGTGCGTCTTCCTTGGTCATGTTTTCTTTGGCGAATTGTCCTGCTTCCACCTCCTGCGGTCCTCCAATTTCACCGATCATTAGCGCAACTTTTGTTTCTGCATCCTTTTCCAATCTTTCGAGTACATCGCGGTGCGAGCTGCCGATTATCGGATCACCACCTATGCCAACCGATGTAGAAATACCTATACCCAATAACCGCATTTGGTCTGCAGCTTCATATCCCAGGGTACCTGATCGTCCGACAACACCAACATTGCCACGAATATAGATGTGGCCCGGCATTATTCCCAGCATTGCCCGGCCAGGGCTGATGGTGCCAGAACAATTTGGGCCCGTTAGCATCATTCGCTCTTTTTTGGGGAAACGGCGTAAAAAGTTTTTCACGGTCATCATGTCCTGAGTTGGTATGCCATCGGTAACCGCCACACAGTATTTTATCCCCGCATCGGCGGCTTCCATAATTGAATCCGCGGCAAATGCTGGCGGAACAAAAACGATACTGGCTTCTGCACCAACTTCTTGGACCGCCTCCT
>JAUHYO010000204.1 GCA_030426325.1 Gammaproteobacteria bacterium
CATCAGGCGACGCTTCATGCCTCCCGACAAACTCCGCGCACTGTCGTGGCGGCGATCCCAAAGGCGCAATTCGCGCAGGTCCTTTTCGGCGCGCTGCCGTGCGGTCTTGCCACCGATACCGTAGTAGCCCGCCTGGTTGAAAACGATGTTGCCAACGGACTCCCACAGATTGAGATTGATTTCCTGCGGCACGAGTCCAATGCAGGACTTGGCGGCTTCGAGTTCGGTATCGATACTGTGCCCGAAGACGCGGACCTCGCCAGCGCTTTTGTTGACCAGTGATGAGACGATGCCGATTGCGGTGGTTTTGCCGGCGCCGTTCGGGCCGAGCAGCGCGTAGAAGTCGCCGGCTTCGACGTTGAGATCGATACCCTTTAGCGCTTCGTTGCCGTTATCGTAGGTTTTCTTAAGGTTTTTTATCGTGAGTGCGTGCATAAGGCGGCGTATTGTACCTTTGCACTCGGAGCCTCGTCACAACTTCTTCTGGACAAGGCGCATCGATCCGGAAAGATGGCACGCGGCAGACGACAGCTTCGCGGGCGCTTCCAACGACGTCCGGGTCAGCAAAGATTGCAGGGCACAAAGCTGTGACGAGCGCCGCAGAATTTTGCTCGCACTGATTCCGGGGCCGGTCAATCGCTCGCCGATGATGTCCGGCGTGTCGAGGCGGGACCTAATCAGGTCGCCTCGTCCACCAACCCGGTCCAGCAATGTCAGCAGTGGCAGCTCTGATATCACGTCGCACCAAGCGATCGTCGCCCCACTGAGGACGCGAACGGCGTAGGCATTCTTTTGCGCCAGTTGCCACAAAAAACTCAAAGCAGCGACCTGCACACAATGCAGCAACGGTGTCGGCCGGTCGGCACTGCCGATCAAATCCTGTTGCGGGTCGGCGGCGAGTGCCTGGCTCCACCACGCCATATCATCCTCACGCAGCGAAAAAAGCAGGAACGGTGTCGCCGCCAGCCGTCCCCGTTGCGGACCCTTCAGCTCCGACGTCGCCCTGATAAAGGCGGAATTCAGTGCCAGAACGTTGTCGTAGTCGTCCTGGCCTGGTCCCGGGAATTCGTTCAACTCCTGCATAGCCCTGCCCCTCAGCGTTTCTTGTTGGTTTCGAGAGTTACTATATTTGGTCTTGTTTGACCGTTAATGGATAGTATAGAGTAGATTTTCGCGATATATGGTAATTTTCTCTCATAAAGGTTAAGAAATGCGATTTACAGACGACCGTTATGCCAGCGAGCGCAGCCAGTTTGAGCTGGCACTCCGAATGATTCGACACGAAGCCCGCACACGCACCATTCGCGAATGCACCGGTCTGTCCGACGACCGCATTCGAAAGCTTTATACAACCTACTTCCAGAACAATGGCGTCGCCGGCATCAAGCGCCGGCGCGGCAAATCACCGCGACAGATTACGCGCTTTGTCAAAAACGCCGAAAACCAGATCCAGGCGACAACCCTGGTCGCCCTGTTCACCGCGGGTTTGCTATTGCGCATCGACCCGCAGGACGGCATCCGTCCACGGTGGCCCCGGCCGGACGTCGAGTTTGGGCATCGCCTCTGCCGCGCCTACGAAACCTACCTGATGCTGCACCGCAATCCGCAGTTGAGTTTCGAATGGGCATGGAATCTGTTGCAGTGCATTTCCTACAACGATGAGCTGTACCTGGCGCATTGCAGCCACTGCACCGCGTTCTACGTCCAGGACGCATACGCACTGGACAAAGGTATCTGCCCGGTCTGCGAGATCGCCTCCCAGCTTCATTAGTCATGTACAATTGCTCGGTCTTAAAATAAAAACAGCTTCAAAGGGGATAGACCAGATGCTTAAAGAATTCAAAGAGTTTGCAATGCGCGGCAATGTTGTCGACATGGCGGTCGGTATCATCATCGGTGCCGCGTTCGGCAAGATCGTGTCGTCGCTCGTGTCGGACGTGATCATGCCGCCGATCGGCGTATTGATGGGCAGCGTCAGCTTCAGCGATCTCGCGCTCACCCTCGGTGAGTCCGGGGTGACCGTCAACTACGGCGTCTTTATTGACACAGTGATCAATTTCCTGATCGTGGCACTCGCCGTATTCATGTTGATCAAGGGCATCAACTCGATGAAGAAAAAAGAAGAAGCGAAACCGGCTGAACCGGCCAAGCCCTCCAAAGAAGAGGTCTTGTTGACCGAGATCCGCGACCTGCTGGCCAAGCAATAGGCACCGAAAGACTTCAATCCATGCATGACCACAATGTGTTTGCAGGCGCGTTCGTCGATCGAAGTGGCGAGAAGCGCAAGGACGCAGACTGGCTGGATGGAGCGTTCAGGGACGAGGAAACACGCTTCATTCCGGTTTGGGGGGATCATTGCCTTGTGGGCGGTGATCCGCTCGAACTCATCATGCTCAAGCGGCACCAGATCGAGCATTTTCTCGACGAACACAACCAGATATTCCTCGGCGTATTTCGCGGCAATGCAGCGATTGCTGTCGCGATTGATGCTGAGGGTTTCCCGCCGTATACCGAGCTCGGCGAGTTTCAGAATTTGCGATACCTTGGCGCCGTATTGCCGGCGGATGAAGCAAATCTCGCCGCACATGCGCGCGGACTGGTTCTCTGGCATGGCTCACAACAGTTTTGCGGCGTCTGCGGGTCATCAGCACGCCCTGAAACCGGCGGAAACTCACGGCGCTGCCTGAATCCCGATTGCGGCCGCGAGATATTTCCACGCGTTGATCCCGCGATCATTGTCCTGGTCACACACAATGATCAATGCCTGCTGGGGCGCCAGCAAAGCTGGCCGGAAGGTCGTTATTCGACGATTGCCGGGTACGTCGAAACCGGCGAAAGTCTGGAAGATGCAGTCCGCCGCGAGGTATTTGAAGAAACCAATGTCCGGGTTGCCGGTGTGCGCTATCACAGCTCGCAACCCTGGCCTTTTCCCTCGTCCCTGATGCTCGGCTTCGTGGCTGACGCGAATCCCGATATCGTGCAGGAAATTCGGCTTAACGACGGTGAACTTGAAGACGCGCAGTTTTTTTCCCGCAAGGAGCTGCAATCCGGATTTCCCAAGCTGCCGTCCCGGATTTCGATTGCACGCAGGCTCGTTGATTCCTGGCTGAACAACGATTTCGACAACAGCCACAAGCCCTGATCATGTGCCTCGTGGCGCTCGCCTGGCAGCAAAATGCCGAATTCCCACTGGTCGTCGCCGGCAACCGAGATGAGTTTCATGCCCGCCCGACGCAAAGCCTGCGTTGGTGGCCCGACCATCCGGACATCGTGGGCGGCCGCGATTTACAGGCTGCCGGCACCTGGCTGGGCCTGCATAGAAACGGGCGATTTGCGACGGTTACCAACTTTCGCGATGCCGAAAAACCGTCGGCGAAATTCCGCTCGCGAGGACACCTGGTCAGCGACTTTTTATTGAGCTCGAAGACATCGATGGAATTTCTGCAAGGCATCGACGGCAAAAAGTACGCGGGCTTTAATTTGCTGCTCGCCGACGGAGACTCACTCGCATGGTATTCGAATCGTGCCGACGAACCGAGACTGCTGGAACCCGGTCTCTATGGCCTCAGCAACAAACTGCTCGACTCACCCTGGCACAAGGTTCGGCGCAGCAAGGCGGCGTTGGACGTGCTATTGCAACAGGGCTCGGTGAACGAAACGTCGCTGCTGCGATTGCTCGCCGACCGGGAAACCGCACCGGTCAGTGAAATCGAAAGTGGTCGGCTGCCATTCGCCAGGGCGCAGGCCCTGAGCGCGCCATTCATTGTTTCACCCGACTACGGAACACGCAGCTCCAGCGTCGTGCTGTGCGACAACGCGGGCAACTGGCGAATCAGGGAGCGTCGATTTGATGCATGCGGGCACGTCGTCGGCGATGCATCACAAGCGTTCAGGACTCAGGCGTAGATTCGGGACAGCCAGGCGCTGATATCCGCGATTTCCTGCGGGCAGACGGCATGGGCCATCGGGTACGCATGCCAGTCCACGGCGTAGCCGGCTGCGATGAGCTTGTCTGCCGATGAACGACCCCATTCCAGTCGCAGTACAGGATCGAAATTTCCGTGCGCCATAAATATCGGAAGGTCTTTTCGACTGACAGCAGTCTCGGCCGCATCAGGCAATGCCATGTAAGTCGACAGCGCCATCAGCCCGGCGATGTCATGCCGCGTGTGCAGCGCCGTATGTATAGCGACTGCGCCCCCTTGCGAGAAGCCGGCAATCACGATTTTTTGCGATGAAATACCGCGATCGATTTCGCGACTGATCAAATCCTCAAGCAGCGCACTGCTCTGCAATAGTCCGTCTCGGTCCGCGCGTCCTTCGGAATCGAAACTCAGGATGTCATACCAGGCTCGCATCGACATGCCGCCATTGATCGTAACGGGCCGCACCGGCGCATGCGGAAACACGAATCGCAGTGCCAACTCGTCCGGCAATTGAAGCTCCGGCACGATGGGCTCGAAATCGTGGCCGTCGGCACCAAGGCCGTGCAGCCAGATGATGCTACCTGTGGGCTTCTCGCCGGTGACTACTTCGACCGTATCGACATTGGGCATGAACTGGCTCCGGATCAGATAAAAGCGGCGCAGTGTAACGCACTTGAGGCAAAAAAAGGCCGTTCAGGCCCTTGACTCTCTATGCGCATGATGTTCCACTTATGCGCATATTTATGCGATCAAGCCCGTGCCCAACAAAGACCACCAACAACGTCGCGATGCGATTCGAACCCTGCTCCTGACCGGACCGGCAGCGACACAGGGCTCGCTGGTGGCCGCATTGAATGCAAAGGGGTTTCGCGCAACCCAGTCCAGTGTAAGCCGGGACTTGCGTGAACTCGGCGCCATTAAAACCGCCCACGGCTATGAATTACCGCAAGACGGCCAGGACGGTGACCGGCAGATTGCCGCCGTCGCCGAACTGCTGCGCAACATTCACCCGGCCGGCCCCAACCTGCTGGTGGTCAAAACGGCCGTCGGCGCCGCGCAGCGTGTTGCGCTCGCCTTTGATCGCTGCAACTGGCCGGAGGTGGTCGGCAATATCGGCGGCGATGACACGGTTTTTGTCGCCACTGAGTCCGGCACCTCGCAGAAAAACCTGATCGCTCGAATCGATCATTCAACCCGCTCCCGACCCGTACGGAATTCCCAATGACCCAAGACACCTCACCGATCATTCTCGCTTTCTCCGGCGGTCTCGATACTTCCTTCTGCGTACCGTGGCTCAAAGAGAACCTGGGGCGTGATGTCATCACCGTATGCGTCGATACCGGTGGCATTGATGCAAAGGCGGCGACGGCACTCAGGGAGCGCGCCTTGTCGCTGGGCGCGATCGAACATGTGCTCATCGATGCCAAGCAGGACTTTTTTGACACTGTCATTCGCTACCTGATTGCCGGCAATGTGTTGCGCGGGCAGGCCTACCCGCTCTGCGTGGGCGCGGAGCGCGGTCTGCAGGCCGAGCGCCTGGCGCTTATCGCCAAAGAACGCGGCGCGACGACCGTTGCGCACGGTTGCACGGCAGCAGGCAATGACCAGGTTCGATTCGAAGTAGCCCTCAGGACGCTGAATCCCGGCCTCACGGTTCTGGCACCGGTTCGCGACAACAACTGGGTTCGCGAAGAACAACTCAAGTACCTTGAAGAGCACGGGATGCCGAAACCGGCGCAGGGCGGAAGTTATTCAATCAATCGCGGCCTGTGGGGTATTTCGATCGGCGGCAAGGAAACACTGACTTCCGAAGCATCGATTCCCGCGTCCGCATGGGTATTGTCACCCACCGCTTTTTCGGAGCCGTTGCCGGCCTCGACGCACTCGCTGGAATTTGTCGAAGGCATTCCGGTTGCCCTTGATGGAGAGTCCCTGGCGCCCGTCGCCTTGATCGAAAAACTCGAGCAGCTTGCAGGTGCCTATGGCATCGGACGCGGCATTCACCTTGGCGACACGATTCTGGGTACCAAGGGCCGCGTCGCCTTCGAGGCACCCGCCGCAATCACATTGATTACCGCGCACCGGGAACTGGAAAAACTGGTGTTGAGCGCGCAGCAGGCACGCATTAAGGAAAGCATCAGCGCGATTTACGGCGATCTCGTGCACGAAGGCAAGCAGCTCGACCTCGCTTGCGCCGACATTGAGGCCTTGCTGCTGTCCTCCCAGCGACGCGTAACCGGCACCGTGCAGTT
>JAUHYO010000205.1 GCA_030426325.1 Gammaproteobacteria bacterium
GTTTCAAATGGCGTCATCATGCTGGCCGGTTCTTCCGTGGTTCGCGAACCCATGGTTTCTGCACACGTCGTTATTAACTGCCCGTATGCACCGAACCTGAGCCGTGAATACATGGTATTCATCGACCCTGCGACACCTGCATACGAGAATGTCGTCACCACCCAGCAGGCCACGGTCGAATCCGAGCCGCTGGTTGTCACTCCGGCAGCGACACGACCAGCCACAAAGCCTGCTCCTCAAAAAGACATCGGGCCGTCAACCGAATACCGGGTTCAGCACGGCGAGACCCTGTCTGAGATCGCCTCACGCATCCGGGACCGGGGCATCGGCCTTTGGCCTGCGGTCAATGCGATCTTTGAGGCGAACCCGCACGCGTTCATGAACAGCGACCCGAACCAGTTGAAAGCGGGCAGCCTGCTATCGATTCCATCCTTCAATGGCCAAGCGCCTGTTGTCGCAGCGACCGTGACCCAATCCGCCCCTACCACCCCTGTCGAGATCGCGACTGCTGCGGCAGAACAGGCACCTGTCTACGAAGCGCCAGCCAGTACAGTTGTGGCGGAACCAGCGCCAGTTGAGGCCCTAACGTCGGCCGAGAATGGCGATACGACGGCCGACCTGAAGCCGGGCGATATTGTTCTGGACGACAATCCTTTCGTTGAGCCGCTGGCTGCAACCGAGACCGTCGACATTCCCGACACCAGGCTCGAAGGTCCGACAACGACATCAAGCTCCCCGAATGTGCCAACGGCGATCATTCGAAGCAACACGAGCCGTGATACCGGTTCGGCGACCCCATCATGGATCCTGTGGCTGGCAGGCAGCGGGATCGCCCTGATCGCCGGATTGCTGATGTTCGGGCGACGTTTCCGAGGCGATACGGACACGACGCCGTTTGAGCCGGCTATCGAAGAAACCTTCAATCGACGCGTTAGCGATCAGGTTTCAGACACTGAAAACCTCGAAGCCGTGGGTGTCGACTATGACCTCAGCGACGACTCACCGACTGAGGAAAACCTGGTGCTGGATGCCGACGTCGTTGTTGGTACCGGCCTTGACGCCGGCAAGCAATCGAATCTCACTGAAGATTTCGGTTTTGCTGCCAGCGCAGAGCTGGACATTGAATTGCCATTTGAGCCGGAACCATCGATCAAGGATTCGACGGATATCCTGCCGCCGATGCACACCGATGAACAGGTCATCCTGACAAGCGAAATCATGCCGGATGACGACGAATACGACATGTCCGTCATCGTCGACGCGACGAAGATGCCCATGCCCGAAGATGTCACCGAGCGCGACTTGCAAGCCGTTATTGTTGAATCGGACGACGAAACCCAATTGCTGGACTCCTACACGATCAACAAGGAAATCGACTACGACGTGCTCGAGCAGGACTACGAAGACGAGCTGACGGCAACTCAGGCGCTTAACGAAGAGATTGCACGCGCCGCAGTCGAACTTGCTGCACGCATCGATGCTGACGATGAAGATAGTGATGAAACGACGGCCATGCCGCTGGCGAGTGTGACTGAACTGGATATAACGGCTCAGATGCCTGCGCAAAATGACGACGTGTCCGACCTCGACGACACGGGCATTACGCAGGAAATCACGATTAACGAAGCAGCCGACGATTCAACCGTTGAGATGCCGGCCGAAAAGAAATCAGCGCGCTAGTTATTCGATTCCCTCAAGCCGTTCGACTTTTCGCCAGCCCTTGGGTAGCAGGCTTCCGCGCAATGCGCGGTCGCCGTAGTAGTCGTCCAGATCATTCCACTTCAGTGTCATCGTGCGGGTGCCAGTGTGCACCTGCAGTTGACCGTCCTCCGGAATGACAGCCGCCGCCACCATAGACTCAACGCCGTCCTTGTACTTTTTCGACGGAATATTGATGAGCTTGTTGCCCTTGCCTTTTGCCAGCTCGGGCAGTTCTTCCATCTCGAAAACGAGCAGGCGGCCAATTGAACTGACCGCGGCGATCAGGCATTCAGTGTCCGCGGGCACTGCTGCAGGTACGACTGCACGCCCACCCGTCGGTACACGAAGAATGGACTTACCGGCTTTGTTTCGAGAAACGAGGTCGGAAAGCGTTGCGACAAATCCGTAGCCGGCATCGCTCGCCAGCAAGTATCGCTGCTTGTCGTCGCCAATCATCGCGCCGCAAAATGCTGCACCGTCGGGTGGCTTGAAACGACTGGACAAGGGCTCGCCCTGCCCGCGCGCCGACGGCAATGTGCCGGCAAGAACGCTGTACACGCGACCGGTGCTGTCGATGAACATGGCCAGTTGATTGCTACGGCCCTGCGCCGAGGCAAGGAAGGCGTCCCCCGACCGGTAGCTCAATGTCGCCGGATCAATTTCGTGACCTTTAGCAGCCCGGGCGTACCCGGCCTTTGACAACACGACGGTAACCGGCTCGCTGGCCACCAGCTGCGTCTCATCAAGCGCCTGCGCCGCTTCGCGCTCCACAATCAGCGTTCGGCGATTGTCACCGTAGGCCTCTGCGTCTTCCAGAATTTCCTTTTTGATGAGCGTCTTTAATCGTGCCGCGCTGCCCAGAATCTTGTCCAGCGACTTTCGTTCTTCGTTCAATTCGTCCTGCTCACCCCGAATCTTCATCTCTTCAAGCTTGGCGAGATAGCGCAGGCGAAGGTTCAGAATGGCTTCAGCCTGATTTTCGGACAGCTTGAAGCGTTTCATCAGCACCGGTTTCGGCTCGTCCTCTTTGCGAATGATCGCGATCACTTCATCGATACTGAGATAGGCAACCAGCAGGCCGTCGAGAATATGCAGCCGGTCATTGACGATCTGCAACCTGTGCTGCAGCCGGTTGGTAACCGTCGTCTTGCGAAATGACAGCCATTCTTTGAGAAGTTCAACCAGGTTGAACATGCGCGGCCGGCCGTCGAGCGCGATCACATTCATATTCACCCGCAAGGTTCGTTCCAGGGACGTCGTCGAGAACAGGTGTGACATCAACTGGTCAACATCAACACCACGCTTCTTGCTGATTACGAGGCGCGTCTGCTCTTCGTGATCCGATTCGTCGCGCAAGTCTTCAACCTGCGGCAATTTCTTTGCGCGCATCTGCTGGGCGATTTGCTCCTGGAGCTTGGCTCCGGAAACCTGGTGCGGCAATGACGTGATGACGATGTCGTTGCCTTCCATCTTGTACGACGCCCGAAGTCGAAGCGTACCGTTGCCGGTTGTGTATATTTCCTTGATGTCGCTGGCCGGAGAAACGAGCTCACCACCGGTCGGAAAATCCGGCCCCTTGATGTGTTTCATGAGCTGGGCGACCGTCGCTTTCGGATTGTCAATCAGATGCACCAGCGCGCTCGCGACTTCGTTCAGGTTATGCGGCGGCACGTCAGTCGACATGCCCACGGCGATACCAGTCGTGCCATTGAGCAGCAGGTTCGGCAGCCTCGCCGGCAACACAACCGGTTCGCGCATCGTGCCATCGAAATTCGGAACCCAGTCGACGGTGCCCTGACCCAGTTCCTGGAGCAGGCTTTTCGCATAGCCCGCCAGCCGTGATTCCGTATACCGCATCGCGGCGAAGGATTTCGGGTCGTCGGTCGAACCCCAGTTGCCCTGGCCGATGACGATCGGATAACGATACGAGAAGTCCTGGGCCATCAGCACCATCGCTTCGTAGCAAGCGGAATCGCCGTGAGGATGGAACTTGCCGATAACATCACCGACCGTGCGCGCCGACTTCTTGGGTTTTGACGATGCGGACAGGCCCAGCTCACTCATGGCGTAAATAATGCGGCGCTGAACGGGCTTTAGACCATCGCCAATTTGCGGCAATGCGCGATCAAGAATGACGTACATCGAGTAATCGAGATACGCCCGCTCTGTGTAATCCTTCAGCGACTGTTGTTCGACGCCCTCAAGGTTCAAACTGTTTTGCATGTCACTCATACCTCGGCAAGATTGCCTTTGGTCTCCAGCCAGGTGCGACGATCTTTCGCCCGCTTCTTGGCCAGGAGCATGTCCATGTTCTGATCGGCTTTGTCGCCGGCTTTGACCGTGAGCTGCACCAGGCGGCGCGTATCGCGGTGCATCGTCGTTTCACGAAGTTGTTCCGGGTCCATTTCGCCGAGCCCCTTGAATCGTGTCACCGTGACTTTGGCTTTTTTCTTTTCGGCCTCGACGCGATCCAGGATTCCCTTACGCTCACCTTCATCCAGGGCATAGAAAACTTCCTTGCCGACATCGACGCGGTACAAGGGCGGCATCGCGACATAAATATGCCCCGCGAGCACCAGTTCTCGAAAATGGCGCAAGAATAATGCGCATAACAATGTTGCGATATGCAATCCATCGGAATCGGCGTCCGCAAGAATACAAATCTTGTGGTAGCGCAAGCCGCTGATGTCAGCGGAACCGGGATCGACGCCTATCGCAACGGAAATATCGTGCACTTCGGCCGATGCAAGAATCTCATTGGTTTCGACTTCCCAGGTATTCAGGATCTTGCCGCGCAAGGGCATGATCGCCTGTGTATTTCGGTCACGCGCCTGTTTTGCCGAGCCGCCTGCCGAGTCACCCTCAACAAGAAACAACTCACACAACTCGGGTTCCTGACTCCGGCAATCCGCCAGCTTGCCCGGCAACGCCGGCCCCGAAACAATCTTCTTGCGAACAACCTTTTTTGCCGCTTTGAGTCGCCGTTGCGCCTTGCTGATCGCCAGCTGGGCAATCTGGTCGCCCGTCTCCGGGTGCTTGTTGAGCCAGACGGAAAAATTATCCTTGATGAGGCCGGCAACGAAAGCGGCTGACTCCCGTGACGACAATCGTTCTTTAGTCTGACCTGAAAACTGCGGGTCCTCCAGCTTGGTGCTCAGCACGAAACTCAAGCCATCCCATACGTCCTCCGGCGCGATCGAAATACCGCGGGACAGCAGGTTTCTGAACTCGCAAAATTCGCGCAATGCATTGGTCAGTCCGGTGCGAAGCCCATTGACATGAGTTCCGCCCTGCGGCGTCGGAATAAGATTGACGTAACTTTCCGTTACGCTGGCGCCGCCATCGGTCGTCCAGACCAGTGCCCAGTCTACCGCCTCGGTATTGCCCGTCATATTTCCTGAAAAGGGTTTCGCCGGCAATGTTTCGGCAGCGCCTATTTCCTCGAGTAAGTATTCCTCCAGGCCACCTTCGTAGCGCCACTCAAACTTTTCCTTGGGTTTTTCAACATTGAGCTTGACTGAAATACCGGGACAAAGAACCGCCTTTGCCCGCAATGCATGTTTCAGGCGGCTCACCGAAAATTTAACGGAATCGAAGTACTGCGGATCGGGCCAGAAGCGAATGGTCGTACCGGTGTTGGCTTTACCGACCGAGCCAACCACCTCGAGCTTGCCGCGCTTCTTGCCGCCGGCAAAACTCATGTTGTACTCCTTGCCACCGCGCCGGATCCACACCTCCAGGTTTTTCGACAAGGCGTTCACCACGGACACGCCCACACCATGCAGGCCACCGGAGTATTGGTAATTGCTGTTTGAAAACTTGCCGCCGGCGTGCAGGCGCGTCAGCACCAGCTCGACACCGGGAATCTTTTCCTTCGGGTGCTTGTCGACTGGCATGCCTCGTCCGTCGTCGGACACTTCGAGGGACCCGTCCTTGTAGATCGTGACTTCGATCTTCTTGCAGTGGCCTGCAAGCGCTTCGTCGATACTATTGTCGATAACCTCGTGAGCGAGGTGATTTGGCCTCGACGTATCAGTGTACATGCCTGGCCGGCGCCGTACAGGCTCCAGCCCGCTAAGGACTTCGATGTCCGCAGCGTCGTATCGCTTACTCATCTGCTAACCAGAAAAATGCCCGGCGGCAGTTTAGCCTGAAAGGTCTGGGCATGCACCCGCTATATTCAGCTCAGATCGGCGAGCAATGATTTGCGAACATTGTCAGCAACCGGGCTGACTTCAACCTGGTAGTTGTCATGGTCAATGCCTGCGACGAAGCTGGCGCCCGATTTCAGCGCGGCAACCTGTTCGGCTGGCAGCTCAAACCGCAAAAAGTGTACCGCCGACGTCTTGTTTCGATCAGAGCGCTCCAGGTCCTCATCGGCAATCGCGTAATTTCGTTCGAAATCGACGACCTGTATGTAGACGCGATCTTCAATGCCAACCAGTCGCGTCAGCATTTCCCGCCG
>JAUHYO010000206.1 GCA_030426325.1 Gammaproteobacteria bacterium
CAGCGTCCGCGATACTGGCGGCGTGATGCGCAAGATTCTGCCAATCGTTGAGAAAATGCGCGCGGCGGATGCAGTCGCGCCGCGAGTTTGGTTCGCCGGCCCGCTGCTCGACGGTAACTTTGTGGTCTACGATGGCAAATCGCGCCCCGAAATCGGCGTGCGAAATGCGACCCCTGAGGAGGCTCGCGCCACGATCAGGACGCTTAAGGAGCAGGGCGTCGATTTCATCAAAATCTATGAGATGGTAAGCCCGGCCGTGTTTGAGGCCATGGTCGAAACGGCGCAGGAACTCGACTTGCCAATCGACTCACATGTCCCGCTGTCGATGCGTGCCGAAGCCGCTGGGCCAGCCGTCGACTCAATCGAACACCTGCGCAACATAGAGTTGGACTGTGCGTCTGATGCGCCGGAGCTGCACGAGACGCGGCTCAATGTACTCAAAAATCCCGGTGGTGCCTCTGGCTTCGAGTTACGCTCGTCACTGCATGACCTGCAGCGATTGCCGGCAATCGCTGCCTACGACGAGGCGCGCTGCGATCGGGTCATCGACAACCTGACTTCGACAATCCAGGTTCCCACGCTGCGCATGACAGCGCTGAATCTCGCGCCGCCGTTCGCCAGACCGGACTGGAACGAGGCATTGTCTCGCATCCACGAGGAGGTGCGCCAGGACTGGATATCCGTGGCTGCCGATGTTTCGGCGAACCCTGTCGACGCGGACACCGAGTTTGGCGAGTGGGCCCGCTTTCTGACCGGCCGGATGCACCAGCGCGGAGTGCCGATCGGGGCGGGAACTGACACACCTATTTTTCTGTCGATTCCAGGTTACAGCCTGCACGGAGAACTCGAGCAGCTTGTCGCCTCTGGTCTGTCGCCGCTCGAGGCGCTGCACGCGGCGACGGTGCGGCCGGCGGAGTTTTTCGGAATTGAAAACAACTTCGGAACCATCGACCCGGGCAAGCGAGCCGACATCGTCCTGCTCGATGCGGATCCTCTCTCAGACATTCGAAATACACGCCGGATTAGTGGCGTAGTCAGCAAGGGGAGATTTTATGATCCTTCAGAGCTGGCAGCCGAACTTAGAAACACGTCGGAATAGTTGCCTCGTAAGTTCTGGCGCTTAGCCGTGCAGCCGGCCGGGGACTTGCACCTTTGGTCCTTGGGTCGAGTACGAACTAATTACACTGAACGATGACCGTTCATTTAGGTACGTTGGGTTGTCCCACGTCGGAGGCATAGATCAACATCAAGTGGCAAGCGTATAACGTGGCAAAAAATCCTGGAATGATGGCGGCTCGCTTCGAACACTCATAAGAAAGCGTATTTGAGGCCAAAAATCAGTGCTATCACAAATGACGCAATGCTGCAGTCTCGGACTCTGCCGCTGACGATCTTGATTAGCACGTAACTTATGAATCCCAGGCCAATACCTTCTGCGATCGAAAACGACAATGGCATCGCGATGGCTGCGACAACTGCTGGCGCGCTCTCCGTGATGTCCTGCCAGTCAAGGTCGGCAAGACTGCGTGCCATCAGGCAGGCAACGAACAGTAACGCAGCGGCCGTCGCGTACGCTGGCACGCTTTGCGCCAGCGGCGCAAAAAACAGGCATGCCAGGAACAGCAAACCGCAAACCACAGCGGTAAGACCCGTACGGCCACCTGCCTCTACACCGGCGGTACTTTCGATGTAGCTTGTTGTTGACGACGTGCCTGCCAGTGCACCAACCACCGTTGCGCTGGAATCCGAGAGCAGGGCACGCCGCAATCGTGGCAATTTGCCATCATCGCCAAGGAGGTTCGCGCGTGTTGCGACGCCAACCAGAGTGCCCGCTGTGTCGAAAATATCGACGATCAACATCGACAAAATTGGCGTTATCATGGAAAGCTGCAATGCGCCGGCAATATCAAGTTGCAGCAATACCGGAGCCGGTGAAGGCGGCATCGCAACAAAGCCCTTGAATTCGGTACCACCGAAGGTCCAGCCAAGAACGGTTGCAAACAATATGCCGATGAGCACAGCGCCAGTGATCTTTCTTGCCGACAGCGCCACCATGGTCACAAAACCGAGAATGCAGGCGAGCGATTCAAAACCGGACAGATCACCCAATGCAACCAGCGTTGCCGGATGAGCGACTACAATGCCAGCGTTTTTCAATGCGATGAAGCCGAGAAACAAGCCGATTCCTGCGGCCATACCCAATTTCAGGTTGCGTGGGATTGCGTTGACCAGCCATTCACGCACCGGCAGTATACTGAGCGCCACGAAAATCACGCCGGACACGAACACAGCGCCCAGCGCGGTTTGCCATGCATGCCCCATGCCGAGGACGATACTAAAAGTGAAAAATGCGTTTTGACCCATGCCGGGCGCTTGCGCAATCGGATAATTTGCAAGCAGGCCCATCACGATCGAGCCGAACGCCGCGGCAATACAGGTGGCAACAAAAACGGCGCCAAAATCCATGCCCGCCTGGGACAATATTGAAGGGTTCACTACAGTGATGTAGGCCATCGCGAGAAAGGTGGTCACACCTCCGAGCGACTCGACTCGGACATTCGAGCCGTGTTTTTTTAATTCAAAAAAATCTTCCAGTGATGGCATATTACTTATCGTCTCCGAAACCAGCCGCGTAGTGGGCTACACGTTTTATATGTGCCGTCTTTTCGTCCGGGCTCAGAAACGAGCCAAGAAAGCTGTTGACAGCCAGAGTCGTCAGGTCATCCTTCGTTAGTGCCAACGCGCTAGCGACTGCCCGGTAGTTGTCGTTCAAATACCCGCCGAAATAAGACGGGTCATCCGAATTGATCGTTGCACGGAGTCCACTATTCAGCATTTTCTTCAGCGGGTGGTCAGCCATATCCTCGACGACGCATAACTTTGTGTTCGAAAGAGGACAGACCGTCAGTGTCATGTTTGTTTCGACTAGTCGAGTAACCAGTTTCGAGTCCTCCAGTGCCCGATTGCCGTGATCAATTCTGTCGACTTTCAACAGATCAAGCGCTTCCCAAACATAGCTTGGCGGCCCTTCCTCTCCGGCATGAGCGACGCGAAGGAGCCCCATGTCACCGGCACGTTCAAAAGCCTTGGCGAACTCCTGCGATACGGTCCAAGTACGGTGCCGCCAGATCGAGCGTTTCGAGCGCTGACTCTTCTGACAAATGGCGCAGAAAACACATGATGAGTTTTGACGTCATTCCGAGTTCGTTTTCTGCATCGCGAAGCGCCCCGGCAATACCGTCGATGAATACCTGGAAAGAAACGCCGCGTTCTGTATGACCCTGCGGATCGAAAAACACTTCAGCATGTCGACAATTATCGGCATGCACGCGGCGGCAATAGGCCATCGTCAGGTCATAGAAGTCCTGCTCCGTTTTTAGAACGTTCATTCCCTGATAGTAGATGTCGAGAAAATCCTGCAGGTTTGCGAAGTCGTATGCCGCGCGAACTTCATCGATCGACTGAAACGGAATGTCGATCTTGTTTCGAGCGGCGAGGTCAAACATTTGCTCCGGCTCAAGGCTGCCCTCCAGGTGCAAATGTAATTCGGCCTTTGGAAGCCCTTCTATAAAAGCGTCAGAACGTTGCATATCATCCTTTCTCTGCTTGTTAACGTGTAGGCGATCACGACGATCGGGAATTCAAACCCGATGGCGGTCTATTCCTGTTTGCCTAAGTGTGCGATGAGGCGACGGAGGATCATTGGTCCTTGCTTTCCTCGCGGAGGGCTGCAAATTCAGAGACCTGCTCTAGTTGCCGCTAGACGGACTGCTTACCTTTGGCAATCTATCCCAGCGCCAGCTGAACTTCGTATGGGACTGTGCCGTAAAAAGGCCCGATACCGCAAGGCGAATGTTAATAATCGAGATCAAGTCGCGCACCCAGTGAATCGGTTGCGTTCCGTCGTCGGCTTCTGCCGCTCATGAATCGCCGCTTTCGGGGTATCATTGCGGTCCGTTAACGATCCGAAGGGGCCATCGCCGCCAGCACGGACGCAATACATTTGAATAGGTGCAGCATGAAATTTCGATATTCAATGAAACCACGATTTATTGGCGCTATTCTTGGTCTCCTTTGTTGTTGCGGTGCAATCACGTCTGCGAATGCACATTCATCCAGCAGCGCCAGTCAGATGGCTGAAGCGGCCATTCGGTTTGTTGCATTGCTTGATGACAAGCAAAAAGGCTCCGCACTCTTTACCCTGGATACTGACGAGCGTGCGACCTGGTCGAACCTGCCAATTGTCATGTTCGAACCGAGTGGATTGCTGATTCGAGATATGAACGACGAACAGCGCAAGGCAACTCACGCGCTCCTGCGTGCGTCAATGTCGAGCCAGGGATATGCAAAGGTAGCCGGTGTCATGTGGCTCGATGACGTTTTGGGGAGTATTGAGCAAAGCTCTATCGCCAACGAATCGGCGGCAGCCAACTACCCGTACCGCAAGGCCATGGCAGACAGCAGGGGCTCCGGAAATTACGCGGTGGCCATATTTGGCAACCCCGGTGACGGTGACTGGGGTTGGAAGCTCGCCGGGCACCATCTTGGCGTGAATTTCACGGTTTCCGGTGATCGTATTGGCTTCACCCCGACTTTTCTTGGCAGTAGCCCGATGGCTATCGAAAGCGGTCGCTACTCCGGCCGCATGGTGCTTTCCCATGAAGGTCAACGCGGTATCGACTTGATGCAGTCGCTTAGCAAATCACAACAGCGAACAGCCATCATCCATTCTGAAGTCGCCCGTGAGGTCTTTGAGGGCCCGGGCAGACGGGCTAGTCTGGCTGGATTTGAAGGACTAAAGGCAGCCGAGTTGTCCGATCGTCAAATGCATTTATTGCGTCTTATCATCCGAGAATACCTGGGCAACGTCGACTATGATGCTGCCGCCGCCCAACTCGAGTTAATCGAAGCAGCTGGGTGGGGCGAGCTTTGGTTTTCGTGGCGTGGTCCGGTCGATGCGGACGGGAAGTTTTACTATCGGGTTCACGGCCCGAGACTGTTGATTGAATATAACCGGCAAAATGAAAACCACGACCACAGTATCATGCGTGACCCGGCAAACGACTATGGGGAACACTGGCTGGAAAAGCATTACAAAGAGAATCATCCCACACTGGAACAGGCGATAAAGGACACTCGGCGTCGTGTTTACGATCAGCCTAATCGTTAGCACGGGATTGATTCCATGGCAGCCTGAATGGTCAATTCTTGCATCATTATTGTGTCAATCAAACAGCTGTTAGACTCGAAAGCCGTACTCAACGGAAGAATCAGGATGGCGGAAAAGAATGAATAATACGTTCGTGCCAGGGTTAGTTGCGCTCGTTTTTGCGCTTTCTAACGTTCAGGCAAGCAAAGCTGAAGACGTTGATTTGATCGTAAAAAACGGGATTGTTTTGACGATGAACGCCGGGAAAGAAATATTCAGCAATGGCGTCGTTGTTGTTAATGGGAACAAGATCGTTGCGGTTGGGGGTGCCGAGATCCTTGGAAAATATACATCTGACAAAGCAATCGATGCGAAGGGCGGCATCATCATGCCGGGGATGATAAATACTCATACCCACGCATCCATGAGCGTGTTCAGAAGTCTGGCTGACGATGTTCCGGATAGATTGAATAGGTACATATTTCCACTGGAAAACAAAATGGTGTCCGAGGAGATGGTGTATATCGGAGCCATTCACGCGGCGATTGAGATGGCCAGGGCAGGCGTTACCACGATGGTCGACATGTATCTATTTGAAGAAAGCGCCGCACAAGCGGTAAAGGAAATCGGTCTCAGGGGCGTAATGACGCAAAACATTATCAAGTACCCCACCGCAGACGGGAAGGATGGAAACGCCAAATTAGGGTTGGCAACGGCGCTTGTTGAAAAATATAAAGATGACGAACTGATTACGCCGGGATTCGGGCCTCACGCTCCACATACTGTAACCAGGGAAATCTTGCAGAAAATAGCAGTGTTATCGGAAAAGTATGACGTTCCAGTGTCCATGCATGTCGCGGAAACGCAGGAAGAATTTGATAAGTTTCAATCGGAATTGGGTATGACGCCTGTTGAGTATCTGGATTCCGTGGGACTACTGAACGAGAGATTGATCGCAGCTCATTGTATTTTTGTAACAGACAGCGATATTGAGCTTATGA
>JAUHYO010000207.1 GCA_030426325.1 Gammaproteobacteria bacterium
TCCTGGTGGGCGCCGATACCGAGGCTGCCCACGCCGCTTTCTGGGCTGACGACCTGGTTTACACGTCGTCGTCAGGTTTGCGTTTTGGCAAGCCTGACATTATGGCTGGCTTTGAGGGCTCCGAGGCTCCGGATGCACCCCCGGCCATGACGTATTCGGCAAGCGACATTGATATCCGTGTCTATGGCGATACTGCGGTCGTTGCCTTCAAACTCATCGGTACCCCAGCTGCGAACAGCGAAGCGACGGCCGAGGAGTACTACTTCAATACCGGCACATTTCTGCGTCGAAACGGTAAGTGGCAGGTTGTTGCCTGGCAGGCAACAAGAATCCCCGAAGAATAAAAAAAGCGAGGTCCGAAGACCTCGCCCTTTTATTCAGCTTCGTTTCGCTACTAGAGCGGAACGATGTTCTCTGCCTGAGGACCTTTCTGGCCGTCAGTTACAGTGAACTCGACTTTCTGGCCTTCAGCCAGTGTCTTGAATCCGCTGCCTTGAATGTTGCTGAAGTGAGCGAATACGTCAGGACCTGACTCTTGCTCGATGAAGCCAAAGCCTTTGGCTTCGTTAAACCACTTTACGGTTCCGGTTACTGTAGACATTTTTCTAATCCTAAATAGTCAAAAGTTATTGCCTTCTCTCGAAGGCGGTTACGCAAGAGATGTGCTTGAAACTTATGAAGATCAGGACGAGGTACTCTGTGGAACTTCGTAATGGTGGACATAAATTCAGCCGATCATTCTAGCTGCGGGCAGTATATCCCTCGAAGCGCCTAAGTCAATGAATTCGGTCACTTAAATTGTACAACTGACAAAGTAGTGCGTCAGCTGTTAACTCAGGAAAATAGATAAAAAACAATGCTTTATGGAGTTTTTATGAAAAGTGTGCAAAGTGACGATGCGGGGCTAAAACCGGGCAACCGGGCTGTCTGACTTCCGCGACAACGCTGCTTTGCGGGTGCTACAGCTTTAGGAATGAACGGGCACCAGGACGAAAAAATAGACGGACACGAAATGGCAGGTGCTTCCGGCGATGACAAACACATGAAAAATCGCATGTCCGTAGGGCACGGCGCGAAGGCTGTAGAACAAGGCACCGACCGTATAGGCGATACCGCCCGCGAACAACCAAAGCAGACCTTCAGTCGACAAACTGGCAATGAGCGGCTTGATGGCAAAAATGATGATCCAGCCCATGAAGACGTACATTGCCGTGGACAACCTGTCGTAGCGACCGGTGTGAAACAGCTTGAGGACAATGCCCGTTACAGCCATGGCCCAGGTCAATCCGAACAGCGACCAGCCGAGTGCGCCTTTCAGGACCAGCAGGGTGAAGGGCGTGTACGTTCCGGCGATGAGTACATAAATCATCGCGTGATCGACCGTTCGCATCCACGCCCGAAATGTCGCGCTATCGGCACTGTGATAAATCGTCGAGGACGCGTAGAGCGCAATCATGCTGGAGGCAAAGACCGCGACGCTGACTGTCTGCATTGCGCCGTCGGCTCTTAGCACCAGCAAGACCAGGGCCAGAAGGCTGAAGAGCAGGCCCATGGCATGCGATGCCACGTTAATGCGTTCCTCTACGAGGGGGTAGCTTGCCGGTTCATGCGTTGCGGGCATGGGAATTTCCTGTGACGACGGATTTCAGGTCAGGCTATCACCCGTCTGAATCAAGAGTGATAGTATCGCCAACTTGAGTTCGGGTATACCGGACCAGGAGATCCTATGATTATTAGCAATACCGAGACCATTCCGGGCCGACGCATCGTTGAATTCTACGGTGTAGTAACCGGGAATACGGTGCGAGCCAAGCATGTCGGACGCGACATAATGGCCGGCCTCAAGAATATCGTTGGCGGAGAACTCAAGGGCTACACCGAGTTACTTCAAGACTCACGCACCGAAGCCACGGATCGCATGATCGAGCAGGCGCGGTCAATGGGCGCCAATGCAGTCGTCAACGTTCGATTCGCGACCAGCTCGATATCGCAGGGTGCTGCCGAGTTGTTTGCCTATGGAACTGCCGTGAAAGTCGAATGACATGGACGCGTATTTCGACCTGATCAGCCTGCTCGCGAATTTTCTGTTGCCGATTGCCCTATTGGTATTCGCCTATTTCATTGGCAACCTGCTGGAGAAGAAGCACTTCAAAAGTATTCGAGAACGCGAGGCCGCGAACCAGGAATACCCGGTGGTCACTTTTGACACCATGCCGAAGAGCTGGAATGTAAACCGGGCGGAGATGGTGACCGGCAGCATTGTTGTGTCACTTGACTACTTCAAGCGCGTGATCGCCTGGTTGCGCGGGATTGTCGGTGGGCGTATCAAGACTTACGAGCCGCTGCTGGATCGTGCGCGGCGCGAGGCGGTGCTTCGTATGGTTGAGAGCGCCAAAAGCCAGGGTTACGACGCGGTGTTCAACGTGCGGCTTGAGACATCCCGACTGGCGAACGCCCGGCGTGACGGCAAAGGCATCGCCGGTGTCGAAATGCTGGCCTTCGGCACTGCCGTCAAATTTGCGAGCAGGTTCAGCAATTCTCAATGAAATTTGTCGCGCGGCAGCCGGCGGACGGAATCAACGTCAGCAAGACACATCCGCTGGTCGAAGCGAGCACCCTTGTTGTCGGCCTATCAGCGATCTTTGTATTGATTACTGTGGCGCTGATTTTTCTCGTTGAAATCGCCCTGTACTTCGTGCCCGCTGAAAAAGAAGCCGCGCTATTCGACGGCTGGCTACCGGACGACGTGCTTTCACTGGCGCAAAGCGATGAGCGCCTGATCGCTACCCAGGACATTGTCGACCGCCTCGCCATGCACTGGCCGGAATCGCCGTACCGGTTTCGTGTTGAAGTCGATGATTCGGACGCCGCCAACGCAATGGCCTTGCCCGGTGGATTGATCATTGTGACGACAGGTCTGCTGGATCAGGTCGAGTCGGAGAACGAGCTGGCTTTCGTGCTCGGCCATGAGCTGGGCCATTTCAAGAACAGGGATCACCTGCGTGCACTGGGGCGCGGTGCGGTTTTGTCCTTGTTTTTCGCGGTAACAACCGGTGATGATGTTGCGGGTATTGGCATCAATGCCGCGGACATCACACTGCGAGGATTCAGTCGCCGCCAGGAATCGAATGCGGATGCATTTGGCCTGACGCTCGTTAACAAAGAGTACGGCCACGTTGCCGAATCCTGGCGTCTCTTCGAGCGCTGGGAAATTCAGGACGATTCCATCCTCAGGTTTGCTTCCTACCTATCGACCCACCCGTCGGCCGACGATCGTATTGCGGACATGAAAGATCTTGCGCGCGGCGAGGGATGGCGCCTGGACGGCGCGGTCGCGCCCTTGAACTGGCAGCAAAAAGAAAACCCCGCTACCTTGCGGTAGCGGGGCGGAGCCGTTCGGGCAGCGTTTGCGGGGAGGGCGCTGCCTCTTTATCAGGGCTCGATCAGGTAGACGCCAATCTTGTAGGCAGTCAGCGTATTGGTACTCGCATCGTATGGACCGCGCGCATGCATTGACCGTGCTGTTGTCGCGCCATCCAGGCTTGCCGTCAGGTCGTCAACAAAGTCTGCAAAGTCTGAGTATTGGCGCAAGCTGTCATTTGACTTGATGTAGAAGAGCATTCTGCCGGTTTGTCGCGGCATAATGGTCGTGTTCGAATCCAGCGATGTCAGGTCAATGAGCAGGGGACCTGTTTTGATGTAGTGACGTTGGTCGATGTCCGGGTTCTGGTTGTCCAGTACCAGGCCGTCGCTACCCATGCCGGCGAAAGGCGCTGCGGTTCCGTTTGATCCCCAGCCCACTCCCAGCGAGCTCCGAACGCCGGTGAAGTCAACGACCGTGCGACCCGTAAAGTCGGGGGGCGCCATACCAAATGCTGTCGGAAAGCCCCAGGCCACGATCGGCTTGCCGGCCGCGAAATTCGCGAGCGGCAAGACGCCGGTCGAGATTTCGTAATTGTCCGGATCCGCATCCTGATCGGGCGATACACCGGTCCCTGTGAAGTCGAACAAGTCCACCCGGCGACGATCAATGCCATGCAGCGTGATATCAGCCTGCCCGGGTACGACCGTGTTCACCATGCCAACGAGGTGCGTTACGTGCATTCGTACGGCGCCTTGTGTCGCGTCGAGAAGTATCTGTGGTGAAGCCGCATCGGTGACTGCTTCTGCCTTGTTTCCGCGAATCGTTACGCGTTGTCCGATCGAAACTGCGTCGATACCAAGGTCGCTGAATCGATAGCCATCTTTAAAAACCCGGGTTTCGGGTCCGACTTCCACGACGACATTGTCGTGAAAATGCGCGCGGCGATCTGAGCTGATTACTGTTGCACCCCGGACGGTCAGGAAATTGCCATTTCGGGCGATCACATTGCCACGCACGGCATCACGATCAATCCCGGGAACGCTGGAACCTGCCAGTACGATGTTCGCGGTAAATTTGCGGTCGCCGGTCGTCAGCGTACCGTGTGCGATCGTTGGCGTGCCGGTGCCGGCTGCGCTGAGCGCACGGAGTCCTTCGACACCGACAAACATGGACTCATCAACTTCAAGCTCGGTGTCGTCCGTGACAAATATTTTCATGCGGCCGAAATCGCCATCCCGATCGTGGAACGGGCGTACCGCGATGGTATAGCTCATCTCGTCTTCGTCAACGTTGGCCAATGGGCCGCGAACTCGAATGTCCTTCTCATCGACAGGCGAAACCTCGGCAACGATGAACTGCTCCGATATCGCGGTAGCGGGCGTCGGGATAATGTCTACTGTGTGGGAGGCTTCGAGATCAAAGTCGAGCTGCAATAGTGCCGAGCGGCCGCGAACGACGGTCAGTCTGTCTCGGTTCGACAGGTTTATCTTGAGATCGGTTTGAGTCAGCGCGTTGGCGTCAATATCCGTGACGACCGCTGCTTTCGCTTCGTCGCCGTCCTCAACGAAAATCTCCGAGTCCGTGTAGTCAATGCTGATCGTTCCGGAAACGTAGGTTGCCGGCGGAATCGACGCGATTGCAACGAGTTCGGTCAGGTCCACATAATCGGTAAAGTTGATTCGGGTCTTGCGGGGCAGCGTCTCGACAATGCGGCCGTTTGCCGTTTCCAGCGTCAGCGACAATACATCGACCGTGTAATTCACGAAGTCACCATCCGCGTCGGTCAGGGCGACCAGGACGGTGCCACACTCTGCAAAGGTGCTTTCGTCATTGGGATCACATTCAGCCGCGGCGACCGGTGTGTTGCTGTCCTCGGTCCCGGCGCCACCGCCGCAAGCTGACAGGACGGCGAGTACGATGAACATCGTCATCCAGGCTGCAAATTTACTTAGGCCCGACGCTTGCGGCAGGCAGGAATTGCTGGCATTCATGTGTCTCTCCTTGAGCGAATGTGTTGCGTTTAGGAGGATTAACGCCTGCCGTGAGTTTTCGTTGACGGGAGTCATCAATCCGACCCCGGGAAACACCAGCGTGAAGGCACATAAAGCAAAAAAATACAGCGACTTAGCTTGTATTCCTTCGACATCATGTCAAAATGTTGCTCCGTAATGACACATCCGTCCGACACGCATACTTCCACGGGAATCCATCACCGTCGCCCACGTGCCGGCGAGCGTACCCGCGGCGCCGTTGACGCGCTGCAAACCAAGATCGCGGTTGGCCTCCAGAATCTCGACGTCCACAGTTACCGGCAGCAGTTGCAGTCGATCGCCGATGAACTGCCCGAAGCGACTGGCGCGGACGCTGCGTTCGTTGCGTTAATCAGCGACAACGGAGCCCAGATCGAGACCGTGTTTCCATCGTGCAACGGCTTTGCGCAATGCAGTCCCGGTGTCCTGAAAGGTGAAAACCTTGAGGATTGGCCCTGGCTCTGCAAGCGCCTGGGTCATCTGCGTGTTATCGAGGTTGCCGACACACTTGGCGGGCCGAAATCCGCGACAAGTGAACTCGGTCGATTGAGCGAGCTGCACATCGGTTCCGCACTCATTATCGGTTTTTCAGTGCAGGACGAAATTGCAGGTTTCCTTGGTATCGCAAACGAGCAGGCGGTTGACAGTTGGGACGCCAACCTCCATCTGTTGATGAAGTTATTCGGGTCGTCGCTGTCGGTCGGCCTTGAGCGCGTGGGGGACCGGGAATTAC
>JAUHYO010000004.1 GCA_030426325.1 Gammaproteobacteria bacterium
TTGTGCTCCTGTTCGAGCCGCCAACGCAACATCGCATCGAAACCGGGCGTTTTGAGAAACAGCAGGCCATCGAGACGTTCGAACAGTTTCGCGTAGTCGGTGCGGAGCTTGTGGTTGACGTAGTTGCGCCAGCGACCGTCGCTGTCCGCGGCCGATTCAAGCGCGTTGATCGGCTCACCGAGTTCAGCGTCAGATACGCCCCGCGACGCCACACACCATCCCTCGAAAATCAGAAGGTCAACGGGACCCCGGACCGTGCTCCATTCACTTTGTGGAAAACGATCGTCACGTGACTTGTCAAACCGCGGGATGCTGATTGACTCTCCGGACTGCAGTGATTTCAATCGCTCGATAACCGACACGCCCAGGTCAATATCGTGCGTACCCGGAACGCCCCGCGTGGACAGCAGCGGATGAATGCGTTCACCGAGTGACTGTCGTTCGTCACGGGTGAGGTAGATGTCATCAATGGACAAAATCACAACGTTACGGCCATGCTCGGCCGCCAGGTATTCGCTGATCAGCATGGCAAGCGTCGACTTCCCTGTCCCCTGTGCACCGTTCAGACCGAGCACGTACGTACAATCGCCATGCCCCGCCACGCGACCCTCAAGCCAGTCGGCAAATGGCAGAAAGTATTGCCTGGCGGACTCCGCATAAGCGGCAGGCAGTCCATTCTGCCGGCAAAAGTTCTCAAGGTTCATGCGTTGGTCAACCAGACCGTCTGGTAGGGTTGCAGTTCAACTACGGTCTGGCCCTCGTCAATGCGGTCGCCGCTGATCAGGTCGCGCCATTCGTCCGTACTGACCAGGTTGACGTTCGCAAGCTCAAGCGACTGATGCTCCCGAGTGACGTTGCTGATACTGAACACGTCCTGGCGCCTGTCCGGCGACTGGCGCCAGATGCCAAAGGTCTGCGGGCCAAGTTGCATCGTGAACTGCACGGCATTCGGATGAAACGCCGGTTGCGCTCGCCTTAACCTGATGAGGTGGGACAGTCCCGACAGAACCAGTGACTGCATGCTGCTCGGATCCTGTAGCAGGCTCGCCAGCTCCTCGTACTGCCAGGTATGCCGGTTGATCGATCGGTAACGGCCAGTTCTCGCAAGCCCTTCGTAGTCGTTCGCGGTGCCAAGCAGGCTGTGGATATAAATCCCAGGAATCCCCTCAAGCGCAAGCATGATGGCATGTGCGCAAACGAAACGATCCAGTTGGAATTCATCAGGACCGTCTTCGGTTCCTGCCAATGCATCAACGAGACTGATATTGACTTCGTAAGGGTGTGCCGCCCCGTCCGGACCGGTACGCAGCGAGATCTTGCCGCCAAAACCCGTGAGCGTATCCAGCAGGCGCGCCCGTTCCGCCTCCGACAACAAGCCATCCACCGGGCGCATGCCGATGCCATCGTGCGAAGCGAGGAAGTTGAAATAGGTTGTTCCGCCCCTGGCGGGCGGCATGCTCATCATCCATGTCTTGAGGTGGCGGCAATCGCCCGTCAGGAGTGTGTTGATGAGCAAGGGCGGTAAGGAGAAATTGTAGATCGCGTGCGCTTCATTTGAATTGCCGAAGTACGTCAGGTTGTCGCGATTTGGCACATTGGTTTCGGTTATCAACATGATCGAAGGATCGAAAAAGTCGATCAGCGTCCGGATCAACTTGATAATTTCATGCGTGCGCTGGTCATGCAGTGACGTTGTACCCGGCTCTTTCCAAAGAAACGCAATTGCATCGAGGCGCAAAACGCGCACGCCGTTCTCCAGGTAAAAGCGAATAATCTCTACAAAACGCAGCAGGACCTCGGGGTTGCCGAAGTCGAGATCAACCTGGTCGGGCCCGAAGGTGCACCAGACCCATCGTCTGCCATCCAGCGTTTCCACCTCCGTACGCAACGGCGTCGAGCGAGGCCGAACAACCAAACTCAGGTCTTCTTCCGGACTGGTTTCCTTGAAGTAGTCTTTCCCGGGGTCCTTGCGCGAAATAAAATTCTGGAACCACGCGGAGTGACTTGATACATGATTGATAACGAGATCGGCCATCAGGCGATAACGTTCGGCGATCGATCGAATATCATCCCAGCTACCGGCTTTCGCATCCACTGTGCAGTAGTCGATAACGGCAAACCCGTCGTCGGAGCTGTACGGGTAAAACGGCAAAATGTGTAAGCCATTGACCGTATCAGACAGGTAGCGGTCACAAAATTTCTGCAGCGATCTCAGTCCAGGCGTGCCGTCCTCTCGAATCGAAGTCGCATAGGTAATCATCCAGCAGTCGGACTCGTCCCAGTAATTCTGATAAGGCGTCGCCTCACAGATATCTCCGGTGTACCGCATCGCTTCGATGACAGCCGTCTCAAGGTTTTTGTGCCTGTCGCCGTAAATTACATCGAGGTGAGCACGAACTCGCGACTGGAGGCGCATCATGCCCGCTGATTCTTCTGTGCCATTCAACGCCCAAACTCCTCCATGTCCTGCTCGACAGCTTCATGCAATTCAGCGAGTACGTTCGGTACTGCACTGACGACACGGTTCCACGGTGGAATGAAAGGCGTGTCCATTGGATTCTCGCGAAACACCTCGCCCGCCTTGACAACATTGGCTGCGAACAACTCGATCGCCTTTTCCTCTTTGTGACGATCAAACTTCAAGCCATTCATGACAGCATCGGCCTCAAACAGGTCGACGAAGTCCAGCGCGATGCGGTAATAAGTGGCTTTGATGGTTCGCACCCTGTCGGGTGAAAAGGTCTCCCCCTGAATGGCAAGCTTTCGATACATTGCCTTGGCAATATCGATGCTCATCCTAGACAATCCACGCGTCTGGTCTTCCGCGCTCAGATCCTGGTGCTTATGGTCATAGGTATGCGCGACGTCGACCTGACAAAGGTGATTGGTCGAGTGGTTGCGGTGCATTTCGCTGAGAACGCCGATCTCAAGACCCCAGTCGGTCGGGATGCGCAAGTCCTCGATGACGGTGCGACGCAACGCGAACTCACCGGCGAGGGGGTAACGAAACGAGTGCAGAAAATCGAGGTAGTCGTTGCGACCGCACACCACACGTAACGCGAGGATCAACGGCGTCACCAGCAATCGCGTGACGCGCCCGCCAAGTGTCTCCCCGTTGGAACGCGCGTAGTAGCCCTTGCTGAAATTGAAACTGAAACTCGGATTTGCGACTGGATAAATAAGGCGCGCGAGAAGGTCGCGCTTATAGGTTTTGATATCGGCATCGTGCAATGCAACACTGGATGCGCGGCCCGCCGCCAGAACGTAGCCGTAGCAGAACCAGACATTGCGTCCTTTCCCGGGCTCACTGGGGGACAATCCCTTCTCTCTGAGCCGTGCGTCCAGTGCCCGCAAACGCGGGCCGTCGTTCCACAACACGCGATGATGTTGCGGCAGCCGCCCGAAAAACTTGAGAGCATGCCGATACTCGGCTTCATCGGCCCGGTCCAGGCCAATGACAATTTCGTTCAGATAGGGAACGCGGGACAACTCACTCACTATATTCTCAAGGGCCGGCGTCGCGAGCTCCGAATACAGCGACGGCACAACCAGCCCCATAGGTCGATAGCGTGAAAACTCGATCAGTTCTCGCTCAAGATCTTCGACCTTTCGGTCGGAGAGGTTGTGCAGCGTCGCAATATTGCCGTTCTGGTGAAAGTCACCCAATGCTTATTCTCCGTTTGCGTTCAGGGATAGTCGGTTCTCATCAAGCTCGTTGAGCAGCGTAAGTATCGCTTCATTCCATCCAGCCGGGCCGGCAGCAGCTGGCCGGAGGACCCGGTTGTCCGAGCTCAACATCAGGCGATGCTTGTGCTTGCCGGGAATAATGACCGCGATATCCGTATGCGAAAGCATGCCGAGATCGTTCGGCCCGTCTCCGAGCGACACAGAAACCAGCGTCCGGTCGGGCCACTCCTCCGCGTAGGCCTTTAAAAGCTGGCGTACAGCCTGTTCCTTGCCCGTGTTTCCCAACAGATGCATAAAGCGCCCGCCCATCACGCAGCGTAATCCGAGGGCGTTCATCGAACTTTCAAACTGCCTGGCTCGCGCTTCGCTGTCGCGCCACAGTATAGGCTCAGAAGCTGCGCGATCGTTGGCACGCAGGGCTTGTTGATCAGTTAACCCCGTCTCGCGAACAATGCCGGCGATGCCCAATTCATAGAAGGCCACACAATCAAAAGAGCTCGCTGACTTGACCTTCTCGTAGGCGGAGCGCAGTTCGGCCCGTGAGCTTGAGTTTAGCGGTGGTGTCGTTGAGCGATCGAAGTAGCCGGAGGGAACAGACAGCACAGCGCCGTTTTCTGCGACAACCGGGTGGGCGAGTTGCAGTTGCTCCCGATAGTCATCGAGCTCAGCAAGCGTCTTGCTGCTGACCAACACGAGCGGAACTTCGTGTCGCTTGAGTATTTCGAGTGCGGGTTGCGCCGGAGACCAGTCGTAAGTGTCGTGATCCAGCAGTGTGCCGTCGAGATCACTGAAAACAATCAGCTGTATGTTGGTACTTGATGAAATGTTTCTCGTCCGTGGGGATGTCGAAAATCATCATGCCGCATTAAAAGCGCCAGTCAAAACGTACTTTCAGGCCCGCACGATTACTGTGCGAGCTTGAATCGCATTGCACAATGATGGCGCATAAAGTCACGACGCTGCAGAACAATATCGCAACGATTTCATGTGCTTAGCCGATACCCGGGCGAGCCATGGTATAGCTCGGTCCCTGGCGGATTCCTTGCGAACGAATGATTCATTCGGAGCATGTTGCGCAAACATCTAGCCCCAGGAATGCTGCAAGGCCGCATGCTGGCCGAGTCCGGCGGCGATCACGCTGCCGCGAGCGCCGACCATTCCTGGCATTTTTCCGGTGAAAGACCGGACCACTTGAGTTCGCCCAGGCTTTCGGCCGGATCGTCAGCGGCCGCCTTGTGGGAACTGGGGCAAAGTGGACTGGCGGCGAAGACAGCCATTGCCACGGAAAACTCGCCGGAAGGGACTTCGCTCGCTGCATGGTGAAACGCTATGGCCTCGACGATGCTGTCGGGCAGTCCCCACAAGCCGATCAGGTAAGCCCCCATCTGGGCATGATCGCAGCCAAGCACTTCGAGTTCGGCGTCGCGTGCCGTCATGCCGTCGTTATTCATTTTCTCAAGAACCTGCTCATACGCATCAGGGGCGCCGGTTGCAATAATCAGCTTTCCGATGTCGTGGAGCATGCCAGCCTGCATGGCTTCGTCGGCGATATTCCTGTCCTTTGACTCTTTGGTGGCGATAGCACGTGCGGCCGCACCAACCGCGAGGCTGTGACTCCAGAGTGCATCGAGCTGCAACTTGCTGGAGTCCCCCTCGAAACACTTGAATGCGGCCGTTGAAAGCGCAAGACCACGAATGGTATCGGCGCCCAGGAAGTTTGCGGCCTGCCCGATATTCTCAATATGTCGCGGCAAACCAAAAAATGCAGAGTTAACAAGCTGCAGCAGCTTGGCCGTTAGGGCGATGTCCTTCGCAATGATCTCGCCCACACGCTCAAGCGACATGTCATCCGAGTCCATTTCCCGTCGCAGCTCCTGGTATATTTCCGGCAGGCTCGGCAATGCGTCCAGACCGGCCACGACGCGCTGAACCTTCTCGTTCTTCAGCAAGTCCCGAAGCCGGCAAGCGCGTAATACGGCTTCCCGCAAGGTGTCCGCGTCGCAAGGCTTGGCCAGGAACTGATGGGCCGTCCCCGACGAACGCAGAGCGGATTCCTGGTCTGTTTGACCTGAAAGCACGATGCGGGTGATGCCAGGGTCATGCGCATGTACCTTTCTGAGCAAGTCGGCGCCGTCCATATTCGGCATGCGCATGTCCGTGACCACAACGTGGAATTCATTTTCCGCCAGCATCTTCAGCGCCGCCGCTGCGCCCTCGGCAAAACTCATGTCCCACTCATTCCGCATTGGGCGAAGCATTCGCCGCAGGCCGGACAGTACGTTGGGCTCGTCATCCACGAAAAGCACTCTCCTCATACGGCAACCTCCAGTTCAGAGTCGGTCAGAGGAAGGCGTATCGTGAAGCAACTTCCCTGGCCGGGTTTTGAATCCACCCGGATGCTCCCCCCATGGAGGTCCACGATGACCTGGTAGGCGATCGCCAGGCCCTGGCCCGTGCCCTTGCCCACCGTTTTGGTGGTGAAGAATGGATCGAAGATTCTCTCGCGAACCTGCTCGGTCATACCGCATCCGCTGTCCCTGATTTCAATGACAGCATCGGGACCGTCGGCAAAGGCCCGAATATGAATGTCTCCTTTCGCGCCCTCTGGGGACGCCTCGTCAATCGCATGTGCTGCGTTGACGATCATGTTGAGTAAGGCCTGGTTGATGGAAGAAACCACGCAGGGAACGGCGGGAAGGTCTTCGTCGAGGTCAAGGTGCAGGTCGGCAAGGTACTTCCATTCGTTGCGTGCGACCGTCACCGTGGACCGGATTGCCTTGCACAAGTCCGCGGGCTCCCTGTTCTCCCCCGGGTGTGAGAAGTCCTTCATCGCCAGAACAATTCTTTTGATTTGCTCAACGCCGTCGGCCGATTGATCCAACGCTGCCGGCAACTCCTCGAGAATAAAGTCGATGTCTGTACCAGCTGCTGATTCAACCAGCTTCTCGACCAGCTCGCTGGTCGCTGACAGGTTCGTGGCCTGCTCGCGAAGCTCCCGGGCGCTTCGCAGCAGCGGAAGAATCTCCTTTAACGAGTCGCTTATAAACGCAATGTTGTCGCCGACGTACTGGCTCGGGGTGTTGATCTCGTGAGCGACTCCCGCGGCCAGCTGGCCGACACTTTCGAGCTTTTGAGCAAGCTTTAACTCGTCCTGAAGCCGAAGTTCATCTGTTATATCGCGAACGACGCCGATTATGCGCTTCAGGTCGCCACGGGAATCGAGAACCGGATAGCCGTCATTCCGCAATACTCGTGTCGAGCCATCGGGAAGCAGAATACGGAACTGGGATGAGAAAGCGGTTTTGGCAAGCTTGGCCTGCTGGTAGGTTTTAACGACATCTGCTCGATCATTCCGGTGCACCGTATCGCGCCACCGCATATCAGTGAGGCTGTGAAGGGGCCGGCCGAAAATTTCGCTTATCGATGGACTGGCAAACAGGGTTGAATCGTCACGTGCCGAAAACAGCCACAATCCCTCACTGATGCGCGAGGTGATCTCGCGCAGGAAACTGTCTTTCTCCCGGAGAGCGTCCAGCGTCGCCAGGTGGGCCGCATAGAGGCGGCGTCGCTCGATTGCATAGGTCACAACCTTGCTAAAGGTGCGGTCGTTGATTTCTTCCTTGCTAAAGTATTCCTGAGCACCATGTTGCAAGGCGCGAATGCCCAGATCCTCCGAGTCGTAGCCCGTCAGTAAGACAATCGCCGCGTTCCGCTTCCTGAAGGCCTCGACGCCATCCAGGTCATTACAGTCCGGAAGCCGGTAATCCAGAAGGACGCAGGCAGTGGGCGCCGCATCATAGATATCCAGTGCCGCTTCAAGCGATTCCGCTTCGACGGTCTCAAAGCTCTGCTTAAGCAGCCGCGCGACGCGGCGCCGATCGACCAGGTCATCATCGACAATGAGTATCATCGGTTTGTTGGAAGCTGAAGTCACTCGATTCAACCTGACGCCGTAGCCTGACAGTCCGCCGCGCCCACCTGGTCATTGGCTGCATCCATGTCGTCGGCGACCGCATCTGACCTGACGGGCAGCTCGATCGTGAAGCGCGCACCACGATCATCGCTGCCGGGTGTCACGGAAATCGACCCCCGATGCTGTTCCGTAACGATGCGGTAAGCGATGGCCAGCCCCTGGCCCGTACCGCTGCCGACCTCTTTGGTCGTGAAAAACGGATCAAACACCCTGCTTCGAATCGATTCAGGAATGCCGGGTCCGTTGTCCTCGATAACGACACGAACCCAGTCCGCATCCTGTCGAGTCTGAATTGAAATAACTCCCTTTTCACCGTTCTCAGCGTTGTCGGCAATCGCCTGGGCTGCATTGACAATCAAGTTCAGGATCACCTGGTTTAATCCGGAAACGTTGCACGGGACCGAAGGTATATTGACGTCAAAATCAAAGTCAATATCGGCAACGTATTTCCACTCGTTTCTTGCAACGGTAACGATGTTTTCAATCGTGTGATTAATATCAATCGGGCGTAACGACTCGTCGCCCGGGTGGGAGAACTCCTTCATAGCGCGAACGATCTGGGCGATCTGGTCAACGCCTGAGGTTGCCTCGCGCAGCGCAACAGGAACCTCGTCTCTCAAGAACGGTACATCGGCCTTGTTCCAGGCTTCGCGGATGGATTTATTATCGCGGCTATCGTTCTCCATATCGGTCTCCCACGCCTGCATGACCGACTCGAGGTCATCCCAGGAAGAGCTAAGAAACCGGATGTTGTCGCCTACGTACTGCGCAGGGGTGTTGATTTCGTGAGCAATACCGGCGGCAAGTTGACCGATTGACTCAAGCTTCTGCGCCATACGCAGTTCGCCCTCCATTCGCTCACGTTCCTCGATTTGAGTTTCAAGGGCCCGATTCGCTTTGGTCAAATCCTCCGTTCTTGCCCGGACTCTTGCTTCCAGGTTTCCGCGCGCCCGCTGTAGAAGCTGGACGTAAGTCGATACCTGCAGCACCTTGCGAACGCTGTATATGATCAACAAGAGAATCAATGCAAACAGTGCGATGCGATAGAAAACAGACTGCTGTCGATCGCGCGCATACGTCTCATCGAGGCCCGCCTGGAGGTCATAGACGATATCCGGCACGAGGCCAGAAAACACTTTGTCCGCTTCGGCGCGCATTAGCTGTTCATGTTCCTGAATTGCCTGAGCATGCGAGGTAAATATTTTCCATTCACTGCGCTCAACCAACGATGGTTGGGAGGCTTCCGCCACAATGATTGCATCAGAGATCGCATTCAGTGAGGCGACGTCCTGGCGAACGGCGTGCGTCAGCCACAGCTTCTCAAGCCTGTTCAGTAGATCTGTATCCTGCTGCCAACCCGGTCCGTCCCGCCCCGAAAGAACCTGCAACATCTCGGTACCGATCGCCCTGGAATTTCTGACAATCGCATGATGGGCTTTAAATCGCTCGAAACTGTCCAGCTTGTCGTTTCCAGCCCGACGCAATCGCGTGGATGCCAGCTCGCCCCAGAAACTGCGAGCGGCTTTCAAGTTTGACCGGAACTCGGCCTGCAGTTCGGTTGCCTGGTCCAGATCGACGCGGCGAAACTGCATTAGCGATAACAGTGCGGTATCCAGCCGCGCGTTACTTATGGTCGTACGGTCGAGCAGAACAGTTCCGGCCTGGTACCGATCGACCCCCGAGTTGGCGGAAAGGGTTAACAGGGTTGCGCTGATAATTAGCACGCTCATAGCGAGCACAATCTCGACGATAAACGTTTTCCAGCCACGCTGGATAGGCTTGCGGTCAGTGCTCGGTATCGTCCCGCTCACAATAAGTCATCCTCAATCTCTCCGGTCAGCGTCTCGAGGAAGGCTACAATTCTTTCAACTTGCGCCTGGTTAATCGGCCGCCCAAGCTGATAGCGCGCCATGACCGCAATTGCCTCGTCCAAAGTGGCTGCGCTGCCGTCATGAAAGTAAGGTGCTGTGACTGCCACATTTCTTAGACTTGGCACCTTGAACTTGAATTTATCGACAGGGTTTTTGGTTACGTTGTAGCGACCAAAATCGGACGATCTGATATTGCCGCGGTCCGCGAAGTAGTCGCCCATAATGCCGAAGTACTGGTACATGTTGCCGCCCACATTTCGTCCCTGGTGGCATGAAATGCAGCCGAGCTTCTGAAATTCATCGAAACCCAGTTTCGCTGTTTCAGAAATTGCATCAACGTCGCCCAGTAGATAGTGATCAAATGGCGATGCAGTGATCAGGGCCGCCTCGTAACTGGCGATTGCGGTCAGGAGGTTCGCCGATGTCATGCCGTCGTCAAAGGCTTCGTCGAAGGCAGAAACCATTCGATTGTCGGCTGCCAGCTTTTTCAGTACGGCGGGAAGATTGGTGCCCATCTCAAGCTCGTCGTGTATCGGGCCGATGGCCTGCTCCTCCAGAGTCGTCGCGCGGCCATCCCAGAATTGCGCGAAGTTCAATGCGCTGTTCAGTACGGTAGGCGCATTCAGGTCACCCTCGGCTCTATTAATTCCAATAGAAACCTGTCGGCCGTCATCGCCACCAGCCTCGATATCGTGGCAAGTCGAGCAGGAGAGGCTATTGTCCGCGGAAAGCCGGGTGTCATGAAACAGCGTCTTGCCGAGTTGCACCAGGTGGCTTGAAGTATCGACTTCAGCCGTAATCGGAAGAATCGGCCCTGCCGCGGGATCGTCGATCCAGTGAGGCGCCTGAACATTCGACCTGCTGACGGCTGTCGAGGCAAAATTGTCCTGCCCACATGCCGCCAAAATGACGCTTACGGCAATGATCAGAAGCCGTGCACAGTTGGTCGATCCGGGCTCGTATTGGCGGTGGCGTTTGCCGGAGGTTCGCAATCTCGTCATAAATCTTGTATTCCAGATTGGAAAATATTCCGCTGGCCAAAGGAGGCAGTAACCCAGAGTGTCGACCGACCGGAAATTAGCTTCTTTCCCTTCGGAACGTGTGTCGGCGCGATGCCCGCAATCTTGAGCTGCGCGCCGGCAAGTGCCGGGAAACTGTGATCGATGTCACATTCAGGGCGCCCTACCTCAAGTGAGGCGGCATCGTGTCGATACGCAATAAGGGACCATGCGCCAATTTTCCGGTGTGCCTGGTCTGTATAGCGCTCCGGAATTGGCGGGCCGGGGCATCGATACCAGCGGAGCACGATAAGTATGAGTGACCACCAGATCCTGTTTGTCGACGATGAACCCCATGTCTTGAGCGCCATTCGACGCGGACTGCGCAATGACTTCAAGCTGGTGACCGCGGAAGGGTCAAAGGAAGCACTCGCTCTATTCGAGCAGGGAGAGAAGTTCAGCGTCATCGTTTCCGATTGCCGGATGCCTGAGATGGATGGAATCCAGCTGCTCGAACGCATTGCTCAGTTATCGCCGACGACAATCAGGATCCTGTTGACCGGAAATACGGATCAGGAGACGGCGGTACGGGCCGTCAATGATGGCGACGTCTTCAGGTTCTTGAACAAACCCTGTAATAGCGAGCAGCTCAAACTCGTGCTTGGCCAGGCTTTGCGGCAGTTTGAACTGGTCACCGTCGAGAAAGATCTGCTGGAACAAACGCTAAAAGGCAGTATTCAGGTGCTCGCCGACCTGTTAGGTATCGTCAAACCTGAATCGTTTGGACGGTCCAACCGCCTGCGACGAAAAGCGCGCGAGGTTGCCGATCATGTTGACGGCATTGACAGGTGGCAACTTGATGCCGCGGCGCTGCTTTCCCAGCTTGGTTGTGTCAACGTCGCCGAATCGACGCTCAACAAACTACTCGACGGTGAGGTTCTTGACCGGCAGGAGCGCGCGGATTTTATCTCGCATCCATCGCTTGGCGCGGAATTGATTGGTCGTATCCCCAGGATGGAGCGTGTCGCGGAGATCATCCTCTACCAGAATAAAACCTTCGATGGACGCGGGTTTCCTACTGATGACAAAAAGGGAGAACAGATACCGCTGGAAGCACGTGTGCTGAGCGCGGTTCTGGCCTACGACGAGCTTAAGTCGCAGGACATCTCCGACGCCGCAATCATGGAAGAGTTACGAGCGACCAAAGGTCGCTTTGATCCCAAAATCATCGATGCACTGGAAAAATCGGTCGACCTCGCGTCGTCCTGCATCATCACGCGAATGATGCCGAGCGAAATGCGTCTCGGTCTGGTCATCGAGCAGGACGTCAAGAATGCCGAAGGCGTCATGCTGTTGTGTAGCGGCCAGGAGGTTACGCCGGCAATCATGGAGCACCTCTTGAAGTTCCAGAAGTCCGGTGCCATTACGAAACGCATTCTGGTCTCTGAGCCGAAACCAGAACCAGAACCGGAAAGCGCCGAACGCGATGTCGCATAGTTTGTACGAACGAAACATCGGGGCTCTTGTATGCTCCATGCGCAGGGAATAATCGATCGTGATTTCCCGGGGGCGTTCTAAACGCGTGGAACCCTAACCGTGTTTACCCACACTCCAGCTGCTTCCCAGGTATTTCTTACCCGCTTGTATCGGCAAGTCTTCAAGCGCTGAACCCATCGAGTCATTCCATCGGTTGAGAAATCCAAACAAGCCGATGACACCCATGATCTCGACGATGTCCTCGTCGGACCAATGAGCGCGAAGTTTTTCGGCGTGCTCGTCTGTCACTCCGTTCGGAATCTCCGCGGCCGCGAACGCAAAATCCAGCGCGGCTTTCTCCGCCGGAGTGAAATGCGGGCTGCGAGCGTAATCGAAAATACTGTTCAAGCGTTCCTCGGTCGTTCCAAATCGCTCGGAGCCGAGCACGGTATGTGCCTGGCAATACCGGCAACCGGACACCATGCTGGTCGCAAATCCGATGAGTCGTTTGAACTCCGGTGTTACCTTTCCCGCACACTCCATGACCGCGATATTGAGGTCTGTAAAGGCCCTGGCAATATCCGGTCGTCGCGCCATCGTGCGGACACTGTTAGGGACCACGCCGAGCGGTCCTTTGAAAAATTGCACATGCTCGCGAAGTGCGGGCTCAATCTGGTCTTCTTCAAGAGGGTCTATTATTGGCATGAAGGCTTACTCTTTTGGAAAAATAATATCGTCGTCGCTCACTTCCCGTTCCCACTCGACATTGCCCGAGTGCGTCGTGGCGCCACGATGTGCAGAGCCGACCAGCGCCGCGTATTTCTCCAATGCGCCACCGAGCCGGGCTTGTTTGTGTGTCGGAATTTCTGCCCGGCGTTGTTGCAATTGTTCGTCGCTCAGGTCGACGTCGACGCGACGTCCGGGTATGTCGATCTTTATTCGATCGCCGTCCTGCAACAAGGCCAACGGGCCGCCTGCAGCAGCTTCGGGGCATGCATAGCCTATCGACATGCCGCGCGATGCGCCTGAGAAGCGGCCGTCGGTCAGTAAGGCAATTTCTTCACCGACCCCTTGTCCGTAAAGCAAGGCAGTCACGCCAAGCATCTCCCGCATGCCCGGCCCACCTCGCGGGCCTTCGTTGCGAATGACAATGACGCTGCTAGGCTGATAGTCACGTGCAGCGACCGCTTTGGCGCATTCTTCCTCCGACTCGAAAACGCGAGCCGGACCTTCAAAGGTCTGGCGTTTCAGTCCGGCAACTTTCAAAATCGCGCCGTCCGGGCAAAGGTTTCCTTTCAAAACCACTACGCCGCCACTTGGAGAAATTGCATTCGACAGTGGCCGAATGACTTTGCCATCGGGTGTGCCTGTATCAGCCAGAGATTCCTCGAGGGTGTTGCCATCCAGCGTTAAACAGTCGGGATGCAGGTAATCGCCGTCGAGCAGGGTTTTCAGCAACACCGGCAAGCCGCCTGCACGATGTACATCCACGGCAAGATACTTGCCGCCTGGTTTGAGGTCGCCGATCAGCGGCGTTCGCTCAAAAACAGCCGCAACGTTATCAAAACTAAAGTCGATGCCGGCTTCGTGCGCAATCGCCGGCAAGTGCAGCGCCGCGTTGGTTGATCCACCGGTTGCCGCCACAACGGCAACCGCGTTCTCAAGACTCTTTATCGTTACTAGGTCACGCGGTAACGGCCCTCCGTCATGCAGCATTTGGACGATTTTGCTGCCCGCTCGTGATGCAATCTCATGGCGCGCAGGATCCACTGCCGGTGCAGTTGCCGAGCCGGGCAGCGCCAGGCCCAGTGTCTCCGCGACCATCGCCATGGTGTTCGCTGTAAATTGGCCGGGGCAGGATCCCGCAGTCGGAATGCAGACATTTTCCATTCCGTCCAGTTCCTCCCGGCTCATCGTGCCAGCCATGACCTCGCCGACTCCCTCGAACACATCCTGAATGGTGATGTCTCGATCTCGCCAACGACCGGGCAAGGTGCTGCCACCGTAGACGAACACAGACGGGATATTGAGTCGCACCATCGCCATCATGATGCCGGGCAAGGTCTTGTCGCAGCCTGCGAAGCCAATCAGGGCGTCGTAAACGTGTCCGCGAACAACCGCCTCGATACTGTCGGCGACAACTTCACGTGACACCAGCGAGAAACGCATTCCCTTGTGACCCATCGACATACTGTCAGCAACAGAGGCCGTTGCGAAAGCGCGCGGCAGGCCACCCGCTTCACTAACTGCCGCATGCGAAATGGCAGCCTGCGTATGGAGGTGAATGTTGCACGGTGTTGTCTCGGCGGCCGCACTGACGACACCCACAAAGGGTTTTTGTATGTCCTCGTCACTCAGCCCCATGCCGCGCAAAAAGGCGCGATGCGGCGCCCGACTCAGGCCTTCGGTCACAAGTCGGGAGCGCCAGCGCTTATCCGGAATTTTCTCATTCACGATGTTCGAGGCCTTAAGTCATGGCAAATTTACTTTCAGCTTTCGTATATTGTATACTATCGACCAACCAATAATCTACCGCGAGACCGAAGCGGCAGGAGATCATGAAAGCCGTTGAAATCCATCAATATGGTGCTGCTCGCGATGTGCTCCACTTCAATCCCGACGCACCCCGCCCGACGCCCGCGGCCGATGAAATACTGATTGAAAACAAGGCAACGTCGATCAATCCGGTCGACTGTGCCGCGCGATCGGGTTACGGGCAGAACTTTTTTTCTCGTCTCGGTTGGGGCGAATTGCCGATGATCCTTGGGCGCGATGCCTCTGGCGTTGTTGTTGCCAAGGGACGCGATGTTTCAGAACTGGAGGTCGGTGACGAGGTTTACGCTGCACCACCCATTGGCTGTTACGCCGAATTCGTCACCGTCAAAGCCGCGCACGCAGCGCTCAAACCTGGAAATCTCGACCATTGCCAGACTGCATCTTTGCCGTTCGTCGCCCTGACCGCGTGGACTGCCCTGGTCAACGAAGCCGGGCTCACCCCCGAAACCGCGGCCGGGAAAAAGGTCGTTGTCCCACGCGCGGCTGGTGGCGTCGGAAGTTTTGCCGTGCAGTTGCTGAAGGCCTGGGGCGCCGAAGTCGCCGCGATTTGCAGCACGCGGAACATTGAACTGGTGAAAAGCCTGGGTGCCGATACCGTGATCGACTACACCGCGCAGGACTTCAGGGACCACTTGCAAGATTACGACCTTGCACTGGATCTCATTGGCCGGAAGAGTGATTTTGATGAACTGGACAATGACTACAAAGGCGGCACGGACACTGCCGACGGAAGTCATTACGATGAGCAACTGATGAGCGTGTTGCGAAGGGACGAAAAGGCCGTCTACGTTACCGTTTGTTCACCCAAAGTCGCCTTCACCAACAAGTACGGTTACGACGAAGGCATTCGGCGAGCCGGTGAAGAGTATGAAAAACGAGCCGCGATCGCTGCACAAAGCGGCTATCGTTACATCTGGTCATTCTTTAATCCCGATGCCGTGTCCTTAACCCGCATACGCGAAATGATTGAAGCGGAGCGTATCAAACCCGTTATTGATCGTTGTTACTCGCTCGCCGATATCGTCAAGGCACACGAGTACTGCGAAACAAAACAGGCTCAGGGAAAAATCGTCATCGACATTACGTAGCGACGATCAATAGCTGCGCCCGGTATCCGGCAAGATCACGCCATTTCGCTCCGCATACTCAAGCCAGAGTTGTGACATACGCTGCAAGCGTTCCGGGTGTTCCGTTGCCAGGTCGATCGTCTCCGCCGGATCCGAGGCAATATTGTAGAGCTGCCACTCATTTCGCTTGATGCCCAGGCTCTCCGCGTCCCACCAATTCGAAAATGGTGATTCACGCACTATTTTCCAATCCCCCTGACGAAGCGCGCTTTTGCCAAGCAATTCCCAGCCAAAAGCCGCCTCGTCGGAGTGAGCCTCGACGCCATCGGTACGCAACACAGGAAGCAACGAGCGTCCATCAAGTTCCATTCCCGTCGAGGGTGCGCCCGCGAGCTCAAGGATGGTCGGCGCCAGGTCAACAATTGTCGCGATACCATCGAACACGCGCTTTCCCTCAAACCCCTTTGGGAAACTGACTATCATCGGCACCCGCACGCCACCTTCCGACGTAAATCCCTTGAACATTCGAAACGGAGCCATAGATGCACGAGCCCATCGCGGTCCCAGCATGACATAGGAATCATCGCTGCCCATGTTATCCAGCGTATTGTCACAGCAGATCTTTGACCACTCGTGAAGCGGGTCGAGTCCATGGTGCAGCCGGTGACCCTCAGCGCCATTGTCGGACAGGAAAACGACCAGCGTATCTCGATCCACCCCCTGGTCCTGAAGATGCGCAAGCAATCGCCCGACGTTTGCATCGAGCAAGTCGACCATCGCCGCATAGATTTCCATGGTGCGCGATTCGCTCCGTCGCTCCGCTTCACTTAAATCCGACCAGTCCGCCTCGACACCGGCGCCGGCAAAGTAAGGGATATCGCCAGGTACCAGGTTCAAAGCCTGCGCGCGTGACAAGCGCTGCTGATGCAATACATCGTAGCCGGCATCATAGCGACCTGAGTATTCCTCGATAGCCTCAGGTGGAGCCTGTAACGGGAAATGTGGCGCACTGAAAGCGAGATACGCAAAAAATGGACGATCATCACCCCGATCCTCGTCGAGGTACTCAATCATCTTGTCGGTATAAAAGCGGGTCGAATAGAAATCATTCGGCAATGCTTCGACGGGCTTTCCGTTCTCCGTATAAAGAATCTTCTCAGGACCCGACAGGGACATCCTGTTGGCGAAATGACTGCCACCCGAATCGTGCAAGGCAAAACTGCGATCGAAGGCACGCGATTCCGGATCAGCGCCATTCTCATGACCGAGGTGCCACTTTCCCGAAAAATAGTTTCTATAACCCGCTTCCTTGAGCCGCTCAGGCAAGGATGTGACGTTCCGGGTCAGGTAGCCCTCGTAGCCAGGTTGCCCACGCTGGTTATCGGCGAGACGCGACGCGAGACTTCCAAGTCCCACGCGATGGTGATCGACGCCAGTCAACAGCATTGCGCGAGAGGGCGAACACATCGGCGAGGCATAAAACTGCGAAAACATGACGCCATTCCCTGCCAACGCATCAATATTGGGTGTATCGATCTCACCCCCATAGGCACCCAGGTCTGTGTAGCCGAGGTCATCGGCGACGATCAGCAAAATATTGGGTCGTTCATCAGCTTTTGTGACGTCGACAGGCGCGCCTTCAGGGCCGCAGCCCGAAAGTATGGTCAGGAATACAAATGCTGCCGAAAGTTTGGAAATGCTATTCATCGCTATTTACTTTGTTCTTGCCAATACCGTAAAAAGTTCTAAGAGAAGTGAGATCACTACTGCCGCCTACTGCATCGCTCGCCTTCTTGTAGGTCGCAGCAACTTCACTCGATACACGCATCGCGGCACGGCTTTCGCCGGAAAGCGCCAGCGCGGTATCAATATCCTTCAACATCGTCGCGAGCGCACCGATACTGTTTTTGGAGGTCGCGCCTGCCAGATGCGGCCCGATAATCTGCAGCGGTAGCGAGTCGGCCCAGCCACCCTGCAATGCATCCGGAAGGCGATCGATCCGGATCCCACATTGCTGGCCGAGCAGAAGCGCTTCGGAAATCGCCAGCAGATTCGATGAAACGATTACCTGATTACAAAGCTTGGTGGCTTGTCCGGCACCAACCGCGCCCATATGGGTTGTTCGGGAAGCGATCGCGGCTAACAGCGGAGTCAGGCGTTCGATGACGCTGCTGTCACCGCCGCAGAAAACAATAAGCGTTCCATCCGTCGCACCGCGAACGCCCCCGGAGACCGGTGCATCGACCCAGTGCATTCCGGTCTCGTCTTTGAGTCGCGCGGCCATGGCGCGCGTCGCGTCCGGTGCGATACTTGAGAAGTCGACGAGGACAGAGCCCCGCTTCGCGCCATTCACGACACCCGCATCCCCAAACACCACAGACTCCACGGCGTCGGCGTCGGTGACGCACATGCAGACGACATCAGCCTCCTTCGCAAGCTCTGACGGTGATGAGGCAAGTCGGGCGCCGTCGCCAAGTAGCGATGACGACTTATTCTCCGAGCGGTTCCAAACGCTAACCGGGAAGCCCGCGTGTATCAGGCGGCGCACCATCGGCGCGCCCATCAGGCCAGTGCCCAGGTATCCGATTTGCATCTGTTCCGGCATGGTCCGGGGCTTCAGGATTTCGGCGTGTTAAAAGCCATTGCGATAACAACGACGCACGCAAGCGCGGCAGGAATCGCGGCTATCAGGAACATTTGTCCCTGGCCGAAGCCGAACGCAATCAAGGCGCCACCGATCAGGGGACCCAGAAAAGCGCCGGCGCGGCCGACGCCCATGCTCCAGCCAACACCCGTACTGCGCATGTCCAGCGGATAGAAATTCGCAGCCAGCGATGAAATATTCAGTTTCGCCCCGAATGCTGACAGTCCCACGACCGAGACAAGCGACATCAGTACGGTTGCCGACGAATCGATCATCAAACCGAGAGCAGCGATGGCGACTGCGCCCAGACCGAATGCAGTAGCAATTGTTTTGAAGGGGCCATTCCTGTCACTCAGACGCCCAATAATCAGGCCGCCGATAATGCCACCGCCATTGAGTGCTACGACACCCAGGATCGCCTTGCTCTGCGGGACACCGGCATCAACCAGAAGCAACGGTGTCCAGTTGATCAGGAAGTAACCGACCAGCAGCGATGTAAATGTCAGGAACCAGAGCAGTATCGTCCAAACGAGTCGGCTGGGAACAAAGAGTTCCCGAACCGGCCGTGCAACGTGATCGTCCTTAACCGTGAAGTCGAGGGTGTTCTTTGCAGTGACCCCCGGCTTGATACGCTCAAGAATCGTAGTGGCTTTGGTGCGCCCACTTTCCTTTTGCGCGAGATGCCGCAGTGACTCTGGCACCCAACCCACAATAAAAGGCATTAACGCCAGCGGCAGAACACCACCGAGAACGAACACCCACTCCCAGCCAGCCGTTGGAATGATTTGCGCACTGGCAATACCGCCGAGCACAGCACCCAGCGGAAAGCCTGCAAACGCCGAGACAATGGCGGTCGCTCGAATTCGTCTAGGTGCAAATTCGGAGACCAGTGCAATCACGTTTGGAATCGCGCCGCCCAGTCCAAGGCCGGCGATCAAGCGGTAAGTCAGCAGGGACTCAACGGAGGTCGCTGTCGAGCAGACCAAAGACATCAGGCCGAACAGGAGTACACAGACAATAATTAAAGTCTTGCGACCAAATCGATCGGCCAGCCAGCTAAAGACGATGGCGCCAATCAATGTACCGATCAAGCCTGAAGAAAAAAGTGGCCCGAATTGCTCGGGTGCGACATTCCAGGCGTCCCGAAGGGCGGGGGCAACAAATGCAATTGACTGAGTATCAAACCCATCCAGCGCGGCAATTAAAAAACAGATGAAAATGGCTCGCAACTGATAGGTGCTCACACTGGCGTTATCCAGCACCTCCGTTGGTGTAATCGCAGCTGTATTCGACATACGTCTCCCTCAGGATGAAAACTCTTTAGCGACGGAAGGGTCCTGCCTTATCTCGCCTGTTTCTCAATTTTTTTTGGTCCGCGAGGTGGAGCCCTATAACTAGTGTTCAATCGTAGCAAGACGAAACTTGTCGTCCCGTCTTGCAGTCTACAACATTTTTGACTATTGTAGACAAAATACTTGTCGACCATCTGACAAGTTTCGCGCGTTTGCACTGGGGGGTAAACAATGATGCGTCTCGCCTGGATAGTACCTGCACTGGGTTTATTGATCTTTTCGCCACCAAGCGTGGCACAAGTGGACGACACGTCCAAAGCACTGGAAGAAATCGTCGTATCGGCACAAAGACGTGAGCAAAGTCTGGTTGACGTTCCAATCGCGATTACTGCCTTGAGCGGCGATTTTCTGGAGCAGCAGCAGGTTTTCACCGCCGAACAACTGTCGCTCTACACGCCCAGCCTGCATATTTTTGCCGAGGCCGTTAACACCGAGTTTTACACGATTCGCGGTGTCGGACGGGCCAATGAGGATCTGGGCTCGGATTCCGGCGTTGCGATGTTTATAAACGATGTTTATGTCGCCCGTCAGGGTGCAGCAAACCTGGTGTTGTTCGATGTCGAGCGTGCAGAAATCCTGCGCGGTCCGCAGGGCTCCCTCTGGGGCAAGAACGCTACCGGCGGAGCGATCAATGTCGTGACCCGCAAACCGGACGACAAGGTTGGAGGCTACCTCGGCGTTGATCTTGCCGAATACGGTACTTTGAACTTGCGGGCTGCCGCGAACGCACCAATCTCCGAAAGGGTCAACGGTCGCCTGGCATTCGTTTCCCGTGAGCGAGACGGAATGTACACAAACCTTACAACCGGGGAATCGGGAAACAACATTAACTCGCAGGCCTTTCGCGGCACGCTGACCTTTGATGTCTCGGATTCAACCGAAGTACTGTTCACTGCCGACTGGGCCCGATCAGAACAGTATGGTGTTCTGAAAAGCGTGATCGCCGATGTTCCTGGTACGCCGTATATTCTGAAGGATTTTTTCACCGTCACATTTCCAATGCAGGAATCAGATCTGCGCTCATCTCGCAGCGGCATTCATGGCGCGCAGGGGGTTGACCAGCACGGTGTCAATCTGACGATAAATCACCAAATGGAATCGATGGATTTCACGTCGATCAGCGGTTATCGCACCGAGGAAAGTCATCACTCCGAGGATAATGACAGAGCCGCGGAGCGCTCCGGCGATCTGTGGTCGACTCAGGAAAGTTCGTCGTTCAGCCAGGAATTCCGGTTAACGTCAAATACCGATGCAGCGCTGAGCTGGACCGCGGGGCTGTACTGGTTCCATGAGAACGGCGACCGAGATCAGAGTCGCTACTCCAACTTCTTCGGACCGGGAGGCCTTGTAGGTCCCGGATCTCCCGAAACACAGGATTCAACGACCACGTTTCTGCAGGCACTCACCACCGATAGCTATGCGATATTCGGCCAGGCCGATTACAGGCTGAGCGATCGATGGACTGCGACTCTGGGTGGCCGTTACACCGAAGAGACCAAAGACTACGACATCAGCGCCTTCGCTGTCGCCAACCAGCCTGGAGGCAGCGACTATTCGTTGTTCATCCCGGATGGCGCGTATACCGCGAGCGACAAGAAAACCTGGTCCGAATTCACGCCCAAGGTTTCCTTTCAGTTTGCACTTACCGACGAAGTAAATACGTATGCCAGCTACTCCGAGGGATTCAAGAGTGGTGGGTACAACGGCAGCCCGGACAACGCGGCCGGTGTTGTGCCCTTCAATCCGGAGCAGGCCGAAACCATTGAAGTCGGTTTGAAAGGCCGCTTCTTCGATAACACCATGTCGGCAAACCTGGCGTACTTCATGACCGACTTTACCGACATGCAGTTGCAGGGTTTCGATCCGGTAACCGGAAGTCCGATAACAAACAATGCGGCCGCATCAGAGATCTCCGGCATCGAGATTGAGCTCTCCGGTTTGATCGGCGAGGGCTTCCGCTACAACATCGGCGGCTCCTGGCTCGATCACCAGTTCACCCGCTACGCGATCGAAGTGTTTGATCCAACCATTCAGGGCGGGCCGCCATTCCGCCTTGTTAACAAGCGAGGCGATCGCATCGGAATTATTCCGGAGTACAACTACCACATCGGTTTGGGCTATGAATGGCATTTGGCCAACAATGGACTGCTCAGCTTCGGTGTCGATCTCTCTGGCACGGACGAAACCATAACTGTATTCAACACGCTCTGGTCCAACGCGTATGACGTGGTCGACGTTCGACTCGCATGGGACTCAGGCAAAAACTGGAACGCAGCTCTGTGGGTTCGCAACCTCACCGACGAAGAATATTATCGCGGTGGCGGTCCGGTTCCCGACGTCAACGACACCATTTCACGTGTCGGTCTATTGTCCGATCCGCGAATCTTTGGTGTGAGTCTGGGAATTAACTTCGGCGATTAGCCGTAGTAAGGCAGGCCTCGGTGGGTGCTCCGGAAATCTACTGCGGATTCCGGAGCTACTCGCTCTCCAGGATACGTAAGCGAATCTTCTCTGCGGTTGTATTGAGGTGTGCGCGAAGTTTCTCTGACGCCTTGTCGGCGTCCCTGGCCAGAAGTGCACCGACAAATTCATCGTGTTCCGCTAGTGAATCCGCGGTGATTGCCTGAAGTGCACCGGACAGGTTTTGCAGGCGAGTGATGTGTCGCTGGTGATTCGCGTGCGCCGCAATCATGGCCGAGTTGCCGCTGGCGTGGACGATTGCAGTATGAACAGCGTTGTTGAACTTGTAGAAATTCTTAACCTTATTTTCATCAACGCTTTTTCGCATTTTTTCGTGCAGCGATTCGATCTCCGCCAACGCGGCGTCAGACGCTCTTTCACAGGCCAGGGCAATGGACATGGATTCAAGGGCTATCAGTACTTCAATGTTCTCCAGCGCATCCGTCATTGTCGGCCGGGTAACCACGGCGCCGCGTCCGGGCAGCAATTCAAGCAAACCTTCCTTGACGAGAATCTGGAATGTTTCCCTCAATGGAGACCGCGAGACGCCATAACGTTCACAAAGGATGCGCTCCTGAAGGCGGGCGCCTGGCTCCCAAAAGCCCTCGACGATCTCGGCTCGCAGCCGAGTCGCAATTTCCTCCTGGAGGGTAGAGCGTGGAATAACGCTGGCGGAGTCAGGCATTGGTTTCAAACTCTGAATTAAGGGAAGTAAGGTTCTGATTTTTATTGACTATTGTCTACAATTCCGACCGCGTCGGCAAGTGCAGGGCCCGCGCGGCGCCTTCAGCGAACGGAGTTTCGGTTTATTGTATATTGCATGCAATATTGATATCGTAGCCAGAGACCTTGGCAAACGGTGGTTCCAAAATGACAAGTCTGGATTGTGAAACGCGATTTGCGTTGGAGCGTCTTATGACGGAATTCGCCTGGCGCGTGGATCATGGCCAGGCCAGCCAGGTGCATGAGTTGTTTATCGAAACCGGCAAGATTTCGGCGCCCGGCCTGAATCTCAACAGCCGCGACGAAATTGCCGCGGTGTTCGGTGAGCGGGCAAAGGACGCTGATCGAGTGTCCCGACACATATGGACAAACCCACGATTTGAAGTAATGGATGCAAACCGGGTACGTGTGACGACAGTTGTGCAGACCTTTATGGGCTCAACCGGACCAGGTGAATCTTTGCCCATCGCGAACGCCAAATTCATCGTCGGCGATTCAATAGACGTCATGCAACGAGACAAAAAGAATCAATGGCGATTCGAATCGCGAGAACTCAAGGTCCTTTTTGCCCCGCAAAAATGACACCAAGAAAACAGGATACAAACTATGAAGCTGGTTACCTACAAACACGCAGACCGAGTCGCAATTGGTGTAATTAACAACGACTTAATTATCGAACTCTCGCGCCACGCACCGAAACTCCCGAACACGATGCGTGGCCTGCTGGAGGCAGGCGACGATGCACTTCGCGAAGTCGGCAAAGTTCTCTCGGCAGGGCACCAAGACGTACGACTCGACGAGGTCCAGCTCCAAGCACCGATCCCCAACCCAAGAAAGTTTCTTGGTATTGGCGGGAACACGCATTCACACCTGAAGGAGGTGAAAGAGGCGGGCATCCCTATAAAACATTCACCACATCAAACATGGTTCAACAAGCAGGTCACTTGTGTGAACGGCCCGTTCGGTGACATTCATCTGCCCAGGATATCGGATGACCTGGATTACGAAGGTGAACTGGCCATCGTGATTGGAAAGCGCTGTCGCCACGTCCCGAAAGCGGAAGCGTATAGCGTCATCGCCGGCTACATGGTTTGCAACGACGTCAGCATCCGAGACTGGCAGCTCCGCTCACCAACAGCAATGCTCGGAAAATCTTTCGATACGCATGGACCAACGGGTCCGTGGTTAACAACCCGAGACGAGATACCCGATCCGCACCAGCTTTCCTTGCGCACATGGGTAAATGGCGAACTCCGGATGGATGGCCGCAGTGATGAATTCCTGCACCAGATTGACGAAATGATCGCCGAACTGTCGACCGTCTTCACACTCGAGCCCGGTGACATCCTGGCAACCGGATCGCCGGCCGGCGTCGGTGCACTGATGGATCCACCGCAGTTTCTGAAAGCAGGCGATGTTGTCCGCGTCGAAGTGGAGGGCCTTGGAGCGATCGAGAACAAAGTTATCGACGAACCTGCTCTGTATACCTACGAACCTCCAGGCAATCATGCCGAATGACAATAATGATGCGCGCAGTTCAAATAGAACAGTACGGTACAGCCCAGGATGTTCTCGCCATCAAAGAGAACATACCGGTACCCGAAATCACCGACCATCAGGTACTTGTCGAGTTACATGCGTCGTCCATCAATCCGGTCGATTGTGCGGCTCGTGCCGGCTACGGTAAGAACATTTTCACCAAAATGTGGGGCAATCTCCCGCAAACACTCGGGCGCGATGCCTCCGGGGTTGTCGCAAAAGTCGGTCGGAATGTTTCTTCGTTCAAACCTGGAGACGAAGTCTATGGCGCCGCACACATTGGCTGCCACGCTGAATACGTCGCGGTCGATGCATCTCATCTGGCACACAAGCCCAAACAGCTAAGCCATCTGGAAGCCGCAACACTGCCATTTGTCGCATTGACTACCTGGACCGCCCTGGTGGAGAACGTGGGGCTCAATGCAAACAACGCAGCGGGAAAGAGTATCGTTATTCCGCGAGCGGCCGGCGGAGTCGGAAGTTTTGCAGTACAGCTAATGAAGGCCTGGGGTGCTCACGTCATCGGTCTGTGCAGCTCCCAGAATACCGAGTTTGTGCGCCAACTCGGAGCCGACGAAGTCGTTGACTATACTAAAACCGACTTCACGACCGTCTTGAGCAATGTCGACTGTATCTTCGACACGGTCGGCAGGGCCAGCGACTTCGGGACCAATGACTTGCACGTTGCTGCAGCGAGCGACGAAAACTTCGATGAAAAGTTGATGTCGGTACTCAAATACAATTCCGGTGCCGCCTACGTAACGATCTGCTCTCCAAAAATGGCACTGTCCGACAAGTATGGCCCGGAAGAAGGACGCGCTAGAGCCGAACAGATCTTCGAAGCCAGGAAAGCCGAACAAGAGAAAAAGGGACGCCGCTACTATTGGTCATTTTGCAATCCCAGCGGCGCAAACTTAAACAAACTATCGCCGCTGATTGAGCAAGGAAAAATACGTCCATTGATTGACAGCGTGTTCTCCATTGAGGACGTCGTTGCAGCTCATGAGCACTGCGAGTCCAAAAGCGCGCAGGGCAAAATAGCAATTGCAATAGCGGCAAACCAAAACACTCATTCGCCGAGGTAAAAGACATGGAGAAATTCAAAGCCAGACTGGCTACGCCCGCCAGGGAACGAGGGAAGCTCGCACCGATCAGAATGTCCCACGTTGTAATCAGCACACATCCCGACAACTACGAAACCATGGTGAACTGGTACCTGACGTTCTTCGAGGGAGAAATAGCGTATGCGAATGATGATGTCGCATTCATAGGCTTCGATGAAGAGCATCATCGCGTCGCCATCGCTGCCATCCCTGACCTGGTGCAGCCGCCGATAAACAGCTGGGGCGTAAACCACTTCGCGTTCACATACAACGATCTCGATGAACTGCTTGCGACGTATGTTCGACTCAAGAACGAAGGCATTGACCCTTACTGGCCGATCCTGCATGGTCCAACCACATCGCTCTACTACAAAGACCCGGATCAGAACCGCGTTGAAATTCTATGTGACAACCTCGAAGGAGAGGAGCTGCTCGAGTTCTTCACCTCGGGTCAATTTGATGAAAACTTTATGGGTATCCTTTTTGATCCCGACGATTGGGTCGAGCAACGGAAGAAAGGCGTCTCTGTCGATGAGCTCACCAGCCGAGACAAGCTCCCCGAAGGGATGACTCCGTGGGACATGTTCCGGGACTGAATGCATGACTGCAGTTCTGAAACCTCGACCCAGACTCTCTCACGTCGGAATTTACGTTCATGACATGGACCGCATGCTGGACTTTTACTGTCGTGTTTTCGGCTTTGTGGTCAGTGACAAGGGCCGTGGTATTAAAATGCCGATGCAACTGGTTTTCCTGACTGCAAATGACACGATGCACCACCAATTAGTGCTGGCATCCGGTCGACCGGCCGACGCGACATTCTCCACTGTAAACCAGCTGTCGTTCACCGTGACCGATCTGGATCAGCTTCGCGAAGTCCGGCGTCAAATGCTTCAGAACGGCGGGACCGATGTGCTTGATGTGAATCACGGAAACGCCTGGTCAGTTTATGTTGACGATCCGGAAGGCAATCGCATCGAGGTGTATCTGGATAGTCCGTTCTACGTGCCGCAACCCCACTATGATCCCCTTGATCTCACTTTGAGTAATGAGGAAATCCTGGAACAAACGGAAGCCCATTGCCGGCGCGACACCGGATTCATGCTCCGTGAGGACTGGCAGAAGAAAATCGCGCAACAACTTGAGGATCAGGGGTGAAGCTCAATATTCGCAAGACCATCATTTCCATGGAAGAGATTCGTCACGAAGGTGGCGCGGAGGTTGATCCGCCGTTGCAGATAGGCACAATTGCCATCGTAATTAGCAATCCCTACGCATCCCGATACGAAGCCGATCCGACACCCTTCATGAAGGCCCTGAAGCCACTCGGACGCAAACTGGCTGAGCGACTGGCCGATGCACTCGGGGGACCCGGCAAAATTGAGGCCTATGGCAAGGGCGCGATAGTCGGCGAAGCCGGGGAATTGGAGCACGGTGCAATCTGGCACGAGCCGGGCGGCTGGGGCATGAAGGAAGCACTGGGCGGAAGCAAAGCGATTGTGCCTTCCAACAAGGTTGTGGGTGCCGTCGGGACACGGCTTATGGTCCCGCTGGCTCATGTGAATGCCGCTTACGTCCGAAGCCATTTCTCGAGCGCAGAGATCGGTATCCATGATGCGCCGCGCAGCCATGAAATCGTTTTCGGGCTGGCCATGTCAACAGGCGGCCGAATTCATGCAAGATTGGGAGGCCTGTCGGTTGCCGATATAAAAGGTGAAGACGGCCTGCGCTGATAGCATGTGTCAATCGGATACTGCAAAACATTAAGGAGAAGCAATGAAACTGGTTTCATACAGGTCGGGCGAGAACGAAAGCTACGGAAGCGTCAAAGGCGACGGCATCGTAGATCTCGGCGCACGACTGGGTGCGGCGTATCCGGATCTGGCTTCGATACTGGACTCGCAATTGGACCATGCTCGAGAAATTGTTGAGTCTGCATCTCCGGACGTATCGTTCGACGAGGTAACGCATTTGCCGGTGATTCCTCGTCCGTCGAAGATTCTGATGGCGGCCGTCAATTACCTCGATCATCTTGAAGAGGCCAACAACGATCACACTGAAAACCCGGTTCTATTCATTCGACTGGCCGACTCACAGATAGGACACTTGCAGCCTATCGTTCGGCCAAGAGTGTCCGAACGCCTGGATTACGAAGGCGAGCTTGCCATCGTGATCGGTAAACATGGACGGCATATCTCGCAAGATGATGCGATGTCGCATGTCGTCGGTTATTCGTGTTACCACGACGGCAGCGTACGCGACTGGCAGCACCATACGAAGCAGTTTACGCCCGGCAAAAACTTCGCGTCGACCGGGGCATTTGGTCCCTGGCTTGTTACGGCGGACGAAATCAAGGATCCCTTTGACCTGAACCTCGTGACACGATTAAACGGCCAGGAGATGCAGCGCACGAACACTTCGCTGATGATTCACTCCATGCAGAAACTGATTTCCTACATATCGACCTTCACTCCGCTACGACCCGGTGATGTCATCGTAACCGGTACCTGCGGTGGTGTAGGGAATGCGAGAAATCCAAAAATATTCCTCAAGCCGGGTGATACGGTCGAAGTCGAGATTTCGGACATCGGAACCCTGATCAATCCAGTTGTGGATGAATTGTGATCGGTCGCATCCTACTGATCCGTACTCCCTGCTGACATGGCCGATACGGACCTTCTCGTCATCGGGGCTGGTGTGATCGGTCTTGCGGTGGCGAGAGAAGCGGCACGGCGAGGCATCGAAACCATGATCCTCGAAGCAGGCGATACCATTGGTGGTGAAACGTCATCTCGCAACAGTGAAGTCATTCATGCCGGTATTTACTACACTCCCGGCAGTCTTAAAGCCCGGCACTGTATTGAGGGGCGCAATCGACTCTATCAATACGTGCAAGAGCGAAATGTGCCGTTTCGACGCTGCGGCAAGCTGATCGTTGCAAACAGCGAAAAAGAAGACGCTACCTTGCACGAGCTGCAAAGGCGCTCGATTGAGAATGGATTGACAGATGCCGATGCACTGCAATACTTCAGCGCGGGCGACATCAATGAACTCGAACCACAGGTACGGGCGCGCTCGGCTCTGTATTCGCCGTCAAGTGGCATCGTCGACAGCCATGCCCTGATGATGGCGTTGCTGGCCGATGCCCAGTCCGATGGCGCGATTCTGGCCCTGCGTACCCGGGTCGACCAACTTGAACCCGGAGAACCGCACGTGCTCCAGGGCAGCAGCAGCGGAGAGCATTGGCGCCTGACGGCCAATAACGTTGTTGTCGCAACCGGCCTGCATTCCGCGCAACTCATGACGCAAGATGATCGGCTAAATGCCCTGGCTCCGACGATTCGCTGGGTAAAAGGAAGTTACTTCGCACTACAGGGCAAAAGCCCTTTTCGTCACCTGGTTTATCCGGTGCCAACGAAGGACGGGCTCGGGATTCATGCCACGCTCGACATGGCCGGAAGCACACGGTTCGGCCCGGATACCGAAACGGTGAACAGTATTGCCTACTCAGTCGATGCCCGCAGGCGCGACACTTTTGCATCCTCGATTCGGCGCTATTGGCCCGAGCTGCAAGCTGAGCGACTGGTGCCGGGCTATGCCGGTATTCGTCCCAAAGCACAGCCCGCAGGTGCTGAGGCCGATTTTCTGATTCAGGGGCCGCAGGAACTTGGCGTGCAAGGGCTGGTATTTCTGCACGGTATTGAGAGCCCGGGTTTGACGGCGTCATTGTCGCTAGCCAGTGCCGTGAACGATTCCCTGCCCGTCGCCCGGCGATCAAGGCGAGCATCCTGATGTCGACACTGGGATTCCTGGGCATTGGAAGAATGGGGCAGGCGATGGCGCCGCGCTTGATAGAGGCGGGATTCAAGCTTGTCATTTGGAACCGGTCGGTCGAAGCCACCAGGGAGCTGCAACAGGCGGGCGCGTTGGTCGCCAGCCATCCCAGCGAGATCTGGGAGCATGCCGATATCGCCATCACCATGCTTCGTGATTCGGCCGCCATGATGTCGGTGCTGGAGGGACCGAAGGGGTTGCTGTCCGGTGTCTGTGATCAAAAACTGATCTGCGACATGGCGACGCATTCACCCGCGGATTCTGTACGGATTGGCAAGCTGGTCGAAGACAGCGGAGCTCGATACGTCGACGCGCCGGTCGGAGGCACTGTCGAACCGGCGCGAACGGGCAATCTAGTTGTGTTTACCGGTGGCAGACCGGAGGACATCAAGCGCTTGCGAAGCGTTCTGGAACCTCTGTCACGACAAATTTTCGATATGGGGCGACAGGGCAACGGGGCGACGATGAAAATCATCATGAACCTCGTTCTTACCGTGTACTGGGAGGCCGTCGCCGAAGGCCTGTCAGTGGCGAAAGGCAGTGGACTTGATCCCGCTTTGGTTCTGGATGTCCTGGAACAAACGCCGGCAGCATTGCCTGTGTTGCCTGGCAAGCGGGACTTGCTGCTGGATATCTCCGATGATGTCGGTTTCGACATCAACGGTGTTCGAAAGGATATGCAGGCGGTCATGCGGACGCTGGCAGAACTGGGAATTTCCGCACCGGCCGCCGCGAGTACGCACGATGCAGTGAGCGATGCAGCGAGCTTCATGGACTATGGAACAAAAGACGTTGCCAAGCTCGCGTCCTATCGACAAAAACTGATCACCGAGCCGGATGGGACGGGCAACGGCTGAAGTGAATAGTGCTCCAGACATTGTGAGCCGGAGGTCCGCCGACGTCCTGGTCGTCGGCGCCGGCCCGACCGGCTTGTTGGCTGCCAACCTGCTGGCGTTGTATGGGGTCGATGTGATCGTCGTTGAACGAAACGAGGGTCCCGTAAACGAACCTCGAGCAATTATTCTGGACGACGAATTCTCACGTGTGCTGGCTACACTGGGCGTCGAGCATGAAATGCGGGAACATGGGTTTGGACCTGTCGGCGTGCACTACTTGTCGCGTCTGGGTTTCGCGATACTGAAGGTGGACGGTTTCGTAACGCCCAACGGCTTCGCCAATCGCACGACAATCTGGCAGCCAAAACTGGAAGAAGTCCTGGCAGGAAACCTGATACGCGAAGCGCCCGGTCGACTGCTGTTTGGTCATGAACTGACAGCGTTCAGTCAGACGGACTCCGGGATAACGGCCGAGATCAAAGATGCGTCTGCACACAGTCACGAGGTTTCTGCACGGTACCTGCTTGCCGCGGACGGTGCGAGAAGCCTCGTTCGCGAGAGGCTGAACGTCGACTTCGACGGGTTTTCAGCAGCCGATCAACCGCATGTCGTCGTCGATATCGCTGAGGACCCGGATGGATACCTGCCCTACACCAAATTTTTCTGCGATCCTCGCCGACCCTGTACCTCTGTTCCGCTGCCGTACGGCATGCGTCGGTTCGAGTTCTTCCTGTTTCCGGATGAGGACCCGGAGGCCATGCTGGAACCGCAGAATCTCGCGCGTCTGTTTCGGCCCTATCGCGATTTTGAATCTGTACGTGTCATGCGCAAGGCGGTCTATGTATTCCATTCAAGGCTTGCATCGAGCCTGCAGGTCGGACGGGTCTTCCTGCTTGGCGATGCAGCACACCTGATGCCGCCATTCGGTGCGCAGGGAATGAACTCCGGTGCCAGGGATGCCAACAACCTGGCGTGGAAAATTGCGTCGGTGATTCTCGGACGTAGCCGGGCGGGAGTTTTGCAGAGCTACGATGTAGAGCGACGCGATCATGTGTCGCGGATCATTCGCTACTCAGTACAAATGGGGCGATTGAGCAACATTACGTCGAAGTTCGTTGCTCTGATTCGAGACCTGCTGTTCGGGTTGCTCAACCTGGTGCCGCCGGTACACCGTTATTTTCGCAGTATGCGCCACATGCCTAAACCGGACGTTGGCGCCGGGCTTGTGGTCGACTACGCGGGTGCGACACCGGAATGTCCGGTTGGACGCCCAGTGCCGCGCCTGACGATTGTCGATCGGCACGAAGGTCGTTTGTCGCTGGATGATGCAATGGGCTCGGGTTTTGCAATGATTGCCGTCGATGTGACGAGCGTAATCGAAAGAGCAATTGACAGGATTCGCGAATTCGACCCGACGACCCGGTGCATTCGAATGGGTCTGGACGATGGCGGGGATTACACACCGGGGGACGAAGAGGCGCACCGGTGGTGTCAACTGCATCGCGGCAAAATTCTCCTGGTTCGCCCCGATCGTTATATCGCGATCTGCGCACCGCATGCTGGTATCGTTGCATCGATCGACAAATTTCTGGCGGCGACCTGCCTGCCGAATAGTGAATTGGACCCGTAGGCCCCGAACGCCGGCAGTAAGAGACCTGTTAATGTGAGAGCTATCACCTATTCCAAGTACGGTCCCCCCGAAGTCCTTGGCGTCCGCGAGGTTGACCAACCCGAACCCAAAGATGATGAAGTACTGATTCGGGTTCACGCTGCCGAAGCCACCAAAGCAGATTGCGAAATGCGAAGTTTCAAGTTCGCAGTGAAATGGTTTTGGCTTCCACTGCGGCTTGCAGTTGGAGTATTCAGGCCGAGACGGCAGGTATTGGGAGGCTATTTCTCAGGCGAAGTCGAATCGGTCGGGCGCTCTGTAACTCGCCTGTCCGTGGGCGACCGGATTTTCGGCAGCGCTGGAATTCGCATGGGCGCTTACGGAGAGTATCTCGTGCTACCGCAATGCGCCTGCGTGGCGGACAAGCCGGACAACTTGAGCCACGCCGAAGCAGCCGCAGTTCCACTGGGTGGGCTGAACGCAGTTCATTTCATGCGACGAGCCGGAATTCAACCGGGGGAGTCGGTTCTGATCAATGGAGCAGGTGGCAGCATCGGGGCGCATGCCGTGCAAATCGCCAAATCCTTAGGTGCCGAGGTGACGGCTGTTGACAGCGGTATCAAGCAGGACTTCATGCGCCGTCTTGGTGCGGATCACTGCATTGACTATACGAAAGAAAAATTTACCGGCAGCGGCCGACGTTACGACGTGATATTCGACATGGTCCCCGGGAGTTCGTATTCGGCCAGCATCCGAGCACTGAATCCCGGCGGACGCTATCTTTGCGGCAATCCTCGACTCTCGGTCATGCTTCGCTCGGTTCTGACGACCCGCTTCAGCAACAAGACGGCCAGCTTCGCGTTTGCAAGAGAAACCCGGGAAGAACTCCTGGCGCTGAAGGAAATGATTGAAGCCGGGAAAATTCAGGCAATCGTCGATCGGGTCTATTCAATGGAGGGTGCAGCCGAAGCTCATCGTCGCGTCGAGACCGAGGATCGCATCGGCGCAATCGTCATCGACATCGGCGGTTCTGAAATTCCAGCCTGAAACGCGCCCTGGTTGAAACTATTCTGCGACGATTTCCAGCGCTGAGTCATCATCAGATGAAGCGCGCACAAGAATGCGGCACTCGAATAACAGGGGATCTTACTGATGCGGCTAATCAACAGCGTCCAGGTCTGGGCCGGTATGCTTTTACTGGCAGGCACAGCAACAGCCAGTGACGAGGTGCTCGCACCTGTCGAGGAGCGCCTCGCCGCGTTCATGCAACAGGCAGCCGGTGAGGGTTTCAATGGCGGTGTGATCGTGTCGCGCGGTGATGATCTGCTGCTGCGGGCCGTTTACGGTGAGCGCGTGCCGGGACACGAGGAACCCGTACAGTTCGATACGATTTCGACAATCGGATCAATCACAAAGCAATTCACCGCGGCGGCGGTGATCTTGCTGGAGCAGCAAGGGAAACTGTCGGTTGATGATGCATTGTCCGAGTGGTTCGACAATGTCCCGGCCGACAAAGCTGAAATCACGATTCACCAGCTCTTGAGTCACCAGGCTGGTTTCGCCCCGGCTATTGGTCCTGACAGTGAACGCATCGGCAAGCGGGAATTTATTCGGCAGGCATTTGCCTCGGAGCTGTTGTTCCCGCCCGGCGCCGGCTACGAGTATTCAAACGTTGGCTTCAGCATTGCCGCGGCGATTGTCGAGCGCGCCTCCGGCCAGGATTACGAGTCTTTCCTGAAGGAATTCTTTTTCAAGCCTCTCGACATGCGCGACACGGGTTACCAGCTTCCAAGAGATGAGCGGGCTCGCATCGCTCACGGCAAAAAGGACGACGGCAGCGATTGGGGCAGCGTGTACGAAAACTTCATCGCGGACGGCGGGCCGGGCTGGCACCTCGTTGGCAACGGCGGCATTCATTCAACACTCGACGATATGTTGCGTTGGCATCGCGGCCTGCAAAACGGCAGCGTCCTGAACGCAACTGCGACGACAAAGCTGTATGGCAAGTATGCGAGTGAACCGGGTGGCACTTTCTACGGCTACGGCTGGTCCATCGAAGAAACGCCCTGGGGCGCGACATTGATCACACACAATGGCGGCAACCCGTATTACTTCGCCGATTTTCTGCGTTTTCCGGATGACGACATCGCGATATACCTTTGGACAACGAGTCGCGACGGTCGGTTGAAAGATATCGGCCGGCCGCTGGCGAGCATCGTCTACGGGAGTCCGACACCATCGATACCACCACCGCCTCCGAAACTTGTACGAGTTGGATCTGCGCCTGAGGCTGCGCCGGATTCGTACGCGGCCAAATGGCAATTACCCGCCACGCCGCAGGCGGAGGTTGCCGCGAAGATGCTGGAAATTGTTCTCACCGACGACAACGCGGTACGAGATACGCTGATCGACGAGACTATCCATGCGGCACTGATCGAAAAGCGCGGCGCCGCGAGCATTGTTGATCTCGCGTCCGTCGTGCGGAGTGAACTGGGTGATTATCAGCTGCTTGGCATTCGGTCCTATCCGGACGATCGCATCGACGTCGAGTTCGATACGGTGCAGGGCGTCATGGCAATGGAGTTAAGCCTCGACGACGACGGCGGGCTGAAAGTACGAGGCATCGGCCTGCGTATAGGCGACTAGTTCGAGAGGGAATTTCAGGTTTTTCCCTATTCAATCGAGCGACCCGGTTTTCAGATAATGCGAGAATCAAGCCTTAGGCTTGATGAAACCCGTTCGCTCACTCGGTGAGGGCTACTCCCGAAGCCGCCAGCGGACCCGAAGACAGCAGGTGTCGCTGGTTGCGGCAATCAAGCCATGAAACTATTCAGTCAAATTCGACAACTCTTGTCCGGTGATCAGGGCTTCGAGCGCAGCGCACCTGCCACGCTCAACAAGATTCCTGCGGCACGGCAGCACAGCAAGCCGATCGACGCCAGCCGGGAAAGCGCTGAACCCTCTCCTTTCGAAGATAATGATCTTACTGTCCCGGAACTGCCGATTATCAGTGAGGATATTCGATTGGCCGAGGATCCCGTCGGTTTCGATCCCTATGACTCGGCGGGCAAGCTCGGCGCATCCGACTAGACCGACGTCAACCCGGAATGTCTCCGTCAGGTCGGCGGACGCATCACTTTCTTGTGGTGGTTCCAGGATCCCGTAATTCGTGTCATTGGCCGATGGCCGCGGAGATGCTCCCGGCGCCATAGCCGAAAAGATGCGCTGCGGAGTCCGGGCGGGGTCATCCACCCTTTCCTGCCATGGAAGTGAACCGTGTATTCGGCGAGATAGCCGGCCCTATGCACCGCGGCCAGCTGGTCCAGGTAATCGTCGCTAATTGACTGATTATTATTAAGTTTCTCCTCCCATGCATTGACCAAATGCCGGCGAGAGCGAAACTCGCACTCAAAACTGCTTGCCCGGGCCGGATTCTCTCCACCAATTTTCAACTGGCAGGCGCTTTTGATCAGGCTGTAGGTCACCCAGCTTTGGTAGGCCGGATCTTCGTTGCTGAAAGCCCCCGGTGCCAGGTAGAAGCTGTCACCGTCGGTGACGCCATCGCGGGTGTAGATTCCGTGATCACAGGACGCGATCAGCAGACAAATGAGTGGCAGCAGGAAGCGCATCGCCTGATCTTACTAGACAGTCGTTAACGAGAGCTGAATCAAGTTCATAGATGCCCACATCCTGTATCATCCGCTGTCATCGAATTTCGGAGAGATCAGATTTGGGCCTGAGCGTCATTATACTGGCGGCGGGGCAAGGCACGCGCATGCGTTCTGCCTTGCCCAAGGTGCTGCAGCCCCTGGCTGGCAAGCCATTGCTGGCGCATGTGCTGGACTCGGCCAGGGCCCTATCGGCTGACGACGTCTGCGTCGTCTATGGCCATGGTGGCGAAGCGGTACAGGCCGCAATTGCCGCGCCGGGCATTCGCTGGGCGCTGCAGGCCGAGCAGCTTGGCACCGGTCACGCGGTGCAGCAGGCGATGCCGGAGACACCGGGCGAAAACCGGGTGCTGATCCTGGCGGGCGACGTGCCCTTGCTGACGGCCGAAACGCTCAAAAAACTACTGCTTGAAACGCCGCAGGACGAGATGGCCGTTTTGACCGTCGACATGGACGACCCGACCGGCTATGGCCGCATCGTCCGTGAGAACGGCAGTGTACGATCCATCGTCGAGCAGAAGGACGCCAATGACGCACAGCGTCAAATTCGTGAAATAAACACCGGCGTCATTGTGTGTCCCGGTAGCAGGCTCAAGAACTGGCTATCGGGCCTTTCGAATAACAACTCGCAAGGCGAGTATTACTTGACAGACGTCATCGCAATGGCAGTCGCCGACAAGGTCACCGTGCACGGCATCAAGGCCGGCAGCAGTGAGGAAGTAATGGGCATCAACGACAAAAAGCAGCTCGCCGAAGCTGAACGGGCATTGCAGGCACGACGGGTCGATGCATTGATGAAAGAAGGCGTTGGATTTGCTGATCCGGCGCGAGTTGATATTCGCGGCACTTTGACATGCGGCACCGATGTCTTCATCGACATCAACGCCGTGTTCGAGGGTGACGTCGAACTCGGCGATGGCACAGTCATTGAGTCGAACAACCTGATTCGAGACAGCAAGCTCGGTGCGAACTCCCTGGTACACAGCAACTGTCATATTGAAGGGGCGACGACGGGAAGCGAGTGCGAAATTGGCCCGTTTGCGCGCTTGCGCCCTGGCGCGAAGCTCGCCAACAACGTCAAGATCGGCAATTTCGTCGAAGTCAAAAAGAGCACGATTGCCGATGGCAGCAAGGTGAATCACCTGACTTACATTGGCGATGCCGAGATCGGTACCGGCGTCAATGTCGGCGCCGGCACCATCACCTGCAACTACGATGGGGTGAACAAGCACAA
>JAUHYO010000208.1 GCA_030426325.1 Gammaproteobacteria bacterium
TACGTCGTACACACAGTCCGCTACTCAACTCAAATTCACCACTCTCGCTTATAACGGCCGAGGTCCAACACCAGTAAAATCAGCCCCAGACCTTAGATGACAGTGAATAGCCCATTGGACGCGCAGTGCCCTAACATCGGCAATAACAGGCTGCCCGTTCTCTCCCTCAGCCACAAGAGAATCAACGAGGGAATCCCAGTCATTGCAACAATCATGGGTTCGACATAGAAGCTGCCGTCCGAGTAACCAAAACCGTGGGCCAAACCAAAAAGCAATGAAGTCAGTAGCCCGCCATACCCGATTCCCGCTCCAAGGATTTTTACTCGGCGGGAATAGGCTTCGTTCATCGCCAGCAGGAGTACACCTCGATAGAATAGCTCCTCGTCGAAACTGGGCATCGTCCATTGAAAAAGAATGGTTTCAATGTCGGCCGTCTCGCCTGGATCGGATACTGCGAGGTAGACAAATACCGCCATCAATCCCGAGAAAACGATTAGCGGGGTTCGCAAGCCGGGCTTGTGAGACAGCGTGAGACCAATTTTTCGAAAGCCAAACATCGGCAGAGAAGCAACCATTAACATACCGATAAGAGACATCGTTTTGCCGAGCCAATTCCAGTTAGCCTCAAGCGGCCAGTTCGGTATGGTAAAGAAGACGCGCGTCAGCAATCCGTCGTAGACAATATAGAGTACCAGTGCGGCGACAAACCATCGCCACTGAAAGTCGCGCCGATGTAATGCGGCTCCCAATAAACCAAACGCAGCGATTACGCCGACCTGTCCCAAGACAGTGAACAGTTCATCATTCAAAACGAAAAGACTCCCGTTGCTATCAGGAACCGGGCGTTTGTATTAACTCGCAACGGCTGCACCAATCTTTTGATAAGTGTAATGCAAGATGCTGCAGCTTGCGCGACAAACAGAGAACTAAGTCTGCTTGCTTGGCACGCTATGGGCTCGCATTTTTCCAGTCGGGTCGAATCTTGTGCAGGCGCCGCAAATAGAAAAGTTGAATGATTGGCTCAATCCGAATATTCGTGCCACCGCTCATTATCATGCTGATAATGCATATCGCCAGTCCAATGTAGCCATTCGCCAGGCATCCAGTGACGCCCCAGTCTTTGCGAAAGATTAGCCCGTATGCCGTGATACCCATGAACAGGTAGAGCGACGCCATTGCGAAAGCATACGGATGAAGTGCGGGACCTGTATAACCAAAACCGAACAGATCGAGCCTGACGTCGCTGCCTGCCACAACACTCCATAGCATTAGCGGGACAGTCAGGGCTGAAACGGCAATGAATATCCACCCGAAGATCTTTATCCAAACCGGCACGAGCTCACGCCGAGAGGCAACTCCGGGTGCCGGTGATACAAGATCGCTCTTCGGACTCTCGTATGGGTTGGCTTCGTTCGTCATTTTAAAGTCTGTCGTTTAAGCAGTACTTAATTCCAGCGTACGGTGGAGCGGTTGCGGTTGAAGTCCTACGACCAGCACTAGAGCGCCGGTGTACTGGCATTGTGCGTAACTAGTTGGCATTTCGATGTACCCAGTTCAGAACCGGGTCCAGCCACTCCTGTCTCGGCACGTAGAAGGCACCATGCTCCGTTCCGGTCGAAATTTGTACTTCTTTGTATGTCTGCACATCGCCCGATCTATTCCGGAGTTCTCCGCAACTTCCGGCGAGGTCATCGCTCTCCTCTACGACGGAAAGTATATTGCCGGTCAGCTGAAGGTGTGGATACGAAGTAACCCAGTCACTGCAGGCAGCGAGTAGCACGTAGTTGACCTCTGGACGTCGAAGAAAGCTGGATACATGAATTGCAATTGCACCACCCTTCGAGAACCCGACTACCACAATTTGGTCCGGCGGTACGCCACTGGCAATTGCGGATTCAATCTCCCCTATTGTTTTACCGGCGTATTCGTAAATATCCGCGCCCCGGTGTCGCACCTCTGACAAAACCACAGCACCTTTTGATCCAAGCGCTTCGACTACCGCAGAATAGTCGTACTCGCCCCACCGCTCGTGGACCGGCCTGATACCTTGGTCTTCCATAATTCGCCCGTGTAGAAAGAAAATTCGTGGCGTAACTTTCGGATCATCGGAAATGCCAGCCTCTTGGGAATTAATTTCCCCTGACGAAACAAGCGAAAACAAGACGGCAACAGAAAGTCGGCGATATTTCACGGAAGCGCCCAAACCCGTACTCCTAATCCTGGTTATTACGGGCCCTATTGACCCTCTCTTCGGGAGTTATGTCTGGCTTTCCAGAAATATCGTAGTCCAATGGCTTCTCCATGGAGGTAATGCTTCTGATCATTCCAGCGCGACTCTGTAAGATCGCAGAAACGAGGAACATTAGTCCAATAAGAATGAATATGGCACTACCAAGCCAACTATGCCTGTCGCTATAGCCGAATCGTGACAGGTTCAAATCGAAACGCCATGCCAGCACACCAAGATACGTAGATGCGAAGCCGTAGCAGAATAGCATCAGCCGCATGATAAGCGTTGACGAAGATTCCGGGCGTTTGCATTGAATCTTCGCGGACAAGTAGACCCCGGCGATCAGCGCAATGCCGGAAGGTAAGATGTATGCCCAATGAAACGAAACCACTTCTGCATACCGATTCGCCAGGTTGGAACTCAGCGTAAGAGGAGTTCTTTTCGATTGCAAGAAGCGAAACGACGCTGCGCTTTAGTCTCGGCGTATTGCTAGCCGGCGATAGCGGAGAGCCGACGTCGCGCCTCTGACTCCGACAGCCCGAGAATCTCCACCATCTTGCGTGGCGATGAAGTTCCCGACACTATTCGGGCACCACCACTTGGCAATCCCAATGTCTCTATCAACAGGGACTCCACCGCTGCGTTCGCCTTTCCGCGTTCCGCTGGCGCAGTAACTCGCACCCTCAATGTTTCTCCGAGCCAGCCAGCGATACAACTCCGCGACGAACCTGGCACGACTTTAAGCGGGAGCCTGCATTTACTGGCAGTCATGTTTTTGGGCAATACCGGTTCGCTATTAGTGGTGGTCGTGGGGCAATAGAGACTCAGCCGAATGGTCTGTGGGCGGACCACCCGGCGGCGGACCACCGGCGGGCCTCCTGTCCCGGCCGCCGACAGTCGCACCGGTGAAGCAGGTTAGAACTCCGTTGAGCTCGGGAAACCGTGCGTGGTAGTGGTAACCGTCAAACGGGTTGACGTGGCCACCGCAGTCGTCAAACGCTGCAATCGTGTAGGCGCCGAGAATTGCGTCGACCGGAGCGGCCGCGTCGATTCGGACACCGTTAAACGTTACACCAAGCGGTGGCGTGGCGCGGCTGCGAGTATGTTGCTGAACAGGCTCTACCGGGATTTGCACGGTCGTTGTGACAGGCTCGCCACCTTCGAGCCATGCCATGCGACCTTCAACGCAATAGTTTTCGTACTCCGCCGCCACATCGGGGCGCGCCGCTGCCAGAAAGGCTTCCTTGGTATCGGTTACCCGCACCCGCCCCTGCCCGTCGTGAAGCATCCAGTGAGTGTCGTTGTAGATATCGGCCAATTTCAGGATGAACTGGCCTGTTACATCGTAGAGATTCTCGCCATCCAGCCAGACGCCAACATCGCCCTCTGTTGCATCTGTTGTCCTGGGGCAGAACGGGCCAACTTCGTGGTTGGCCGGTGTGCCAGCAACGGCAATCTCATAGCATTGGGTGTTCGTTCCGTCGGAGAGCGTGCACTCAACCGTCACGATGTCTTTTGCCAATGCGCCCGGCATGAACAAATCCACAGACGTTGCCTGTGCAGTCGCCTCGTTAGAACAGCCTGCAACCGAAAAGATGTAGCATCCGAACGCGACTGACCATCGAAATTGATTAAAGGTAATTCTGCGAGAGAACATAAGGTTATCCGGGGAGATGTGAATGGACAGAAATTCCGGCAACTTGAGCATGTGAGCGTTGCGCTGGCACCAGCGCTGTAATGCTATGCGCTTGTACTATTTTCTCTATGAGTTTTGTTTACGAACCAAAGGGTAGCGACAGTTCCTCCGACCATCAATAGTAATGTGCCTCCCCCAATTATGATTCCAATTGACCTCGGAACCGGCCACGGCTCGAAACCACGCAGAACCAGAACGCCCTGATAGTGGAGTATTTGATAGGCCGCGCTGAAGTACCTGACAACTAAACACCCGCATACAAACCATACAAACCGGATACAAGTTTGTAGGTCGATCCTTTGATGCGATCTCCTGCCAGGTGGGCAGCAGCGATGATTGCGAAGGTATATGTCATCCAAATCTGGAGCGACGAATCGGAGAGGCCAAGTGCTTCGTAGAGCGCCTGATAAATAAGATCGATTGACATAGTTTCTTGAATTGGCATTGGCGGTAACGTCTCGTTCCGGATCTCTATAAAGGACAGCGTAAGGTCAATCGGCGTCTTTCACCATTCTAACAGGATGTTAGGCGACGAAGTTTTCCTGATAGTGTTCATCGCCACTGTCCCTCATTGAAAGCATGGAGCAGGGCTTTTGTCCGATTCTCATCTGGTTCTAGGTAAGACTTCCCGCTCTTAAAGAAGTCATTCAGGCCCTCGAATTTTTGCTAGTTTCTTCGTCCCCCGACCGATAGTAGTGTGCCAACGACCAGACGACCAACCACGTGAATGCGACCGGCCAGATCATGTCGATCATCACTTTGGCGGCAAAGCCGGCGTCGGTGGGAGGCTGGCTGGGAACGAGCCACTGGACGCCCCAGGGACCGCCGGAGAATATGAGTACCGAAACGACGTTGTTCCCCATGTGCAGTCCGAGTGGTGCAAATATTGACCCGGTTCGTGCGTAGGCGTAGGCGAATAGAAAACCAGCGGTACTGGTCAGGATAAATACCCATACCATAGCCTGCCATTCGCCTATAACACCGTAGGAGAACCAGTGGTAAACACCAAATGTCACAGCCGACACGAAGACACCCACATTCTTTCCCAGATACCGAATGGCCAGCCACAGCAAGTAACCACGGTACAGTAGCTCTTCAAAGATTACGGCTTGGGTCAAGAGGCGCAGAGTTTCAGAAAACGTTCGGGGCGAATATGAATCGCTGGGAACCCAGGCGAAATCCGCTACCATTGCCCAGAGCAGATTGTTCACCAAAGGCACCAGGGCGAAGACAGCAAAGCCCAGGGCAAACTCAACGGCCCGGCGCCGAGGTTGATCCAGTCCGAGCGCGGCGAGGCCTTCGCCATGAAAGCGCAACAAGCCCCAGGTAATAACGAATACAACAAGAACTCCTAACATACGCAATCCGCAACTGAATTATGAGTCGGCACAGTTGGACAACCTTCCTTTTCTACTGTCTACATGAAGTTTGCGACCTTTCACTTGCCGTGCATTTTGACCAGGTCCGCCTTCCGGTACCTGATGTCCGGGATACCTAGTCTTTGCTCTCGACCTGACGCAGAACGGAATCAGAAAGCTCAGTAGCGCCTTCCAGGACCTCTAGAGCACGATCTTTGATCCAGTAGTGCAGTGCTGCGTGACGGATCAATAAGTCCTTGTTTTCGCGTATTAGTAGTGCCATTTCTGCAGTCGATCGCTGAGAAAACAGTGGCGATGTCCGCTCGTCGAACCGAAGAGCATCAAAACTGAGATAAACAGTGTCCTCTGACTGCATTACCCAATCGGTGTTCGATTCGACGACGTCTGTGCCACTTTCATAATAAGCGTGAAGGTCAACCAGTGCCTCTCTAATCGCTTTGTCCTGGATGATATCGAGATTTCCGGTCGCCTTGAGTTCGTCAAACGTTGCTTGGCTTGGAGTGAACTTTGTGAAGAACACACCGCTTGAGAGGTAGTCGCTGGTGTGACTTACCAAGTCAGCGTCAGAGGTCGATTGACCCTCAATCGACGCGATGAAATCACCAAGTACTGAACGTGATTCTCGGGAAAACTTAGCTTGGGACTCGAACATCTTGATATTGGATTTCAATTCATCGGCGACGCGAGTGAGATACGACGCCTCAAGTGATTGGACCCGTACATCGTCGTTCCAGTTTGATACCTGAATACCGATATAGACGCCAATGACTACGATTACAAAATCGATACCGACAGCAAACCAGTTCTGATTTTTT
>JAUHYO010000005.1 GCA_030426325.1 Gammaproteobacteria bacterium
TGGGGCACCCTCCTGCAATTTTACGGGTTCGTTACTGGTACCGGGACGGCAGGACCGCGTGGATCATTGACGAGATTGGCAAGGAACAGCCTATTACCTTTGGCGTTGTAGTAGAAGATGCGGCCGTACAGACGCTGCGCGTGATGCAGTTTCGTGAAACACGCGGCTGGGAAATTCGTTATCCATTCTTTACCGAACAGTTTTCGCAACTGCGCCTGACGGACAAAGGCTCACTCAGTCATCGCATTGACGGTATCAGCGGCGCTACACTTTCCGTGAAAGCGGCAACCCGAATCGCAAATCTCGCGCTGGTCCTTGATGAATATACGAAAAAAACGCAGCAACAGGCGGCCGCGACCCACTAGGCACTGGGCACGTCGCACACACCGTGTGCTCGGCGTCAGTTCAATGGCCTTCCTGGTGTTAATCGCGTTGACCGGCCTGATTCTGAATCACGCGGATGGCCTTGGTCTGTCACGAACACCCGCGGCATCCTGGCTGATCGGCCTGTACGGGGTCGAGCTACCGTCGGTGGATTCGGCGTTTGACGCGGGTGATGTCCAGTTCGCGACATCAGCGGCGACCCTGTATGCCAATGGCCAGGCGATTGCGAAGGGTGTCAGTCCCCTGACCGGGGCGGTTGAAGCCGGCGGCGTTGTTGTCGCCGCGACCCAGGATGAGATTTTCGTCGCCGATCCCATGGGCGTCCTGATCGAACGCTACGCCGCTGATGTGCCGATCAGGCGAATCGGCAGCAGTGAGCAGCGCATCGTTGTCTCGGACGGAGAATCAATTCGCGAATTCGACGCGCAAGCGATGAACCTCGTCGCGATCGACGATGCTTTGGTTCCCAACATCACATGGTCGCGAGCCGGAGCGCCGAACGCCGAGCAAGCGCGGCAGATTGGTCTCACAACGCTCGGTCAGGCGCTTAACTGGGAACGGGTTTTGCTCGATATTCACAGCGGTCGCATCCTGCCCGGCCTGGGTCGCTGGCTGGCCGACCTGACGGCGCTCGCGCTCTTGTACATGTGTGGCACCGGCATCGTGCTCTGGACCCGACGACGCAATCCGCGGTAAGGATCAAACGGTCAGTTCTGCCAGGCGAGCGAATGTATGTAGCTGATTTTGTCCGGCTGCGTCAGCCGATAGAACGCGCGAAGCTGCTCATTGTCAGGATCGGCCGGGATTCGATCGAGAAGCTTGCGGCAAAAGCGCGCCGCGTAGCTGTTGGCCACTTCATAACGCTCTCGCTGACTGCGACTCAGGCTTGGCTGAAAGGCGATGTCGTCGAACAGCAGCTTGTGAAGATTCCGAAGCAGCGAATAATCCTCTTGTTCCTGGGCGAGTAACGCAGTCGTAATAAACTTATCCACTTCAGCCTGAAGTTCCAGCTCCAGCAAAGTTACTGCCTTATCGCTGCCTGCGCACCAGCCAAGATAGTTGAAGTGACTGATCCCCTCCAGAACAACCGACAGGTCGGCTAGCTCATTGGCGCACAGTTTCTTCAGTGGGTCTGAATTATCGAGGCGCGACAACAGAGCCTGGTCGAGAAACACGCTGAGGGAAATGCCGTCCTCGCCTTCGGCGATGAGAACGGTTTCTTCGACGTTGTCAGGAAGCACCTTGCGTCCCAGCAGGTTCGCCAGGTTGCGGTCGGTAATCAAAAAGTCCTGGAGCCGGTGCCCACAGTCGGCATCGTAGATGCTGGCCATGTACCCATGAAGCTCGGCAAGCATCAGTGTGTCTTCGACGTCCCGCCGATGGGCACGACGCCGTTCTGCTCAAGAATCTTCGCAGCGCGTTTGCTACCGGTCTTGCGCCAGATTTCGTAGACGCGGACGACATCGTCTGAGCCGCAGGCACCTTCTCGAACCTCATTCAAAACGTCGACCAGCGCCTGAAACTTCCGGGCCATTTCCCGGAACACGTCAACCAGCGCCATTCCTCGCGTCGTGCCTTTGATCTCATCAGACAGCGATCCGTAAGCACTGCCGCCCATGCGAACGTAGTAGTCCATGTCTACGGGTCGATACGCGAGGCTGTCTGCAAAAAATCCGGCGGTGAATAGCGCAACGTCGCCGATGCGCTGCAAGGACGAAGAGCGCTGCTCCTGTGTATCGGCATCGGCGGCGTCGGCCAACATCAGGGCCAAGGGGCGCACACCGCAATGCTCGTCGGTTTCGTCGTAAAAATTTTCGGAGCGTGAGAAGAGGGTGAGAAGATTTACCACGTAGTGGCTGGTGTGCGGATTGACATCCACATTCTGGTTGTCGATCGCGGTATTGATCGATTCGCGGAAAAAATCGCGCAGGCTGGAAACAGTCACAACACGATCATACAATGCGGCCATAATATTCCGACCTCCCGTCCGTGCAAGCAGATGGATACGTAAAGGTATATTACATATTGACTGAATGCAGTGTGAACAGGTTCACGTAAATAGAGCCGGGCCTGTATTTCGGAAAGAACTGCTGCAACTTACCTCGTTATTACATTGAACTCGCGGGTGTGGAACCACACCAGCAAAGGAGAATATCGGCCAATGGGATTGTTCGAACGATATCTGTCAGTCTGGGTCGCGTCCTGCATCGCTGCAGGCGTTGCACTCGGCGTTGTATTTCCTGGCCTCTTCGCGCTGGTCGCGAGCCTCGAGTACGCGAGTGTCAATCTCGTTGTGGCACTTTTTATCTGGGTAATGATTTACCCGATGATGGTGAACGTTGATTTCGCATCAATTAAAGACGTGGGAAAAAAACCCAAGGGTCTGTGCATCACCCTGGTCATCAACTGGCTAATTAAACCGTTCACGATGGCCGCGCTGGGTATTCTGTTTTTCGAGTACGTGTTTGCGGGCCTTGTCGAGCCACAAACTGCCAAGGAATACATCGCCGGCATGATACTGCTCGGCGTCGCGCCTTGTACGGCAATGGTGTTTGTCTGGAGCCAGCTGGTCCGCGGGGATGCCAACTACACCCTGGTGCAGGTTTCGATCAACGACATCATCATGGTATTTGCGTTTGCGCCGATTGCGGCATTGTTGCTTGGCGTTACTGACATTATCGTGCCCTGGGAGACCTTGCTGCTATCTGTAGTGCTCTACGTCGTGATACCGCTCGCTGCTGGCTACGTGACGCGCAAAATGCTGGATACATCAGAAGATCATGAACGCATCGCAAGCTTTACCGCGAAGGTAAAGCCCTATTCGATCATGGGATTGCTCGCGACAGTCGTACTGCTGTTTGGATTCCAGGCGCAGACGATCATCGACAAGCCGCTGGTTATAGCGCTGGTCGCGGTTCCATTGCTGATCCAAAGTTACGGCATCTTTTTTATCGCCTACGCGTGGGCTTACCTGTGGCGCGTCCCGTTCGATACGGCCGCACCCGCCGCGTTGATCGGCACATCGAATTTTTTCGAGCTGGCCGTTGCGGTGGCAATCAGCCTGTTCGGGCTCAACTCCGGCGCCGCGCTGGCGACCGTGGTCGGTGTGCTGGTCGAGGTACCGGTCATGCTGTCGCTGGTGTACTTCGCAAATGCCACGCGCCGGCATTTCGCCGAACGTTAGGGTTTGAGGTGTGAGTCGAGAAAGGCGACAAGCGGTTCATAGAGTTTCCTTGCTTCATTGATGTACTCGAAGCCGTGACCCACGTCATCGAGAATCACAAAATCAGGGTCAATGCCACGCAGTTTCATTAGCATCCGTAGGCGCCAGCTGTGTTCGACGTCGACAACCCGGTCGGCGGTCCCGTGCGCGAGCAGGATCGGGCGGTTAATGTCTTTGTAACGGTATGCCGGTGAATGTGCGCGCTGTTCTTCATAATCAAGGTCAGGATCGCCGATAATTCGTGCCAGCGTCTCCCGTAACTCGGGGTTCTTGTGAATCCTCGACTGCGCAAACAGCAGTGTGAGGTCGGTGACGCCGGCGAACGAGGCGCCGCACTTGTACATTTCGGGGCTGCGGATAACGCTCATCAGGGCGGAGTAACCGCCATAGCTCGAACCGAATATCCCGATGCGGCCACCGTCGATCTGTGGGTATTTATCAAGTGCAGTCATCACTGCGGCATCGATGTCGTCCTCAATGCCGCGTCCCCATTCACGCAGGCCCGCCTCAATAAACTCCTGCCCGTACCCGGACGAACCTCGATAGTTCACCTGCAATACCGCATAGCCCTGCTGTGCGAGCCATTGGACATCCTGCGAGAAGTATCGGCTGTCGCTGACACCGATAGGCCCGCCGTGAGGCATGACGACGAGTGGAATGGAATCGCCACCGGCAGCAGGCAGCGTCAGGAATGCGTCGACGGTGATTCCTTCCTCGGAATCGATTTCGAGAACGACCGTGTCGCTGAGCGTCTCCGGATCCAGCCACGGAGCCAGTTCAACCAGCATCTCGCAATGATCGTCTGCCAGGTTACAGCGCTGAATTTCACCCCGGTCCCTGGAGGTCGAGGTGCGGATCAGCTGAATGTTGCCGTCTTTCGAGCGCCCGACAATGATGATTCCCTTGTCCGGGAACTTGCCCTGGATCTGATGGAACTCATTGCGGGCGTCTTCGGAAAAGAAGTGATATCGAAGCATGCCTTGTTCCGAGAAAACCACACCGTAGGGCGCGAGTTCGCCGGGCCGGATCAGCAGTTTGCGTAAATCGAATCGTTCATGTTCAAAGATGGTCCGTACCAGCGATCCATCTCTGAGATCCAGTTCGATCGCCGCGGTCTTGTCGGTAAAGGCATTTGAGAGCGCAAACAAGGTATTGCCGTCTGGTGAAACGCCGTAAGGGTAAAAGTCGGCTTCCTTGTTTGCCGCCCAAATTTGAGTCCAGTCATCGACGCCTGCCGTGCGGCGCCATACCTCCGGGATGCCATCGATGTACCGGATACCGGCGATATAGTGACCGTTGTTGTCGGCGGCATAATAGAAATAGTCACTCGACCCGGTATCAACCCTGAGCTGCCGCTTGAACAACTTGCTTGATTTGGCAAAGACATCGATGCGGAAAAGGTCGGTGGCAACATACTCGTCTTCCCGCCGTATGCGCGCATAGACGACTTCGTCGGCGCTGTCGAGAAGCGGGTCATGAATATATCCGTCGATTGAATGCTGTTCTGACTGAATTTCCGAGTATTCTCCAGCGTCATTGACGCCCATTCGACTGGGTCGAAATTTTTCGACGCCGCTGATCCGGTTCCATGTTTGTACGACCAGCGTGTTGTCGCCAATCCACTGAATGTCCTGCACGCGTTCGTCTTCGCTAAAACTGTGAATGCGGACATAACCGACGTCAGAATTGCCGACATAGACTTCCTGGTTCCTGCGATAGGCATCGTATTCACCGGTGGGTGATAGCTCGATCGATTGGATTTCGCTTGCGCGAAACAGGTCGTCGAACGTGACATTCGTGTTGTCGCCCTCGTCGGCACTCGCTCCGATACACGGAGCCAGGAATGAAAAAACAACTAACAGGCTAATCGAATGTTTCATTTGCGACCCCCGTGCTAACCAGGCGTTTTTCACTCAGGTAGAAATCGGTAAAGCGATCATCCGGATACAGGCCGTTGGCAATTTCGTATTGATCCATGAGTTCCGGGTAGCGCTGTTCAAGTGCCGTTAACGTAATAATGAGGCGATCATTCAGTGAGACCCGGTAGTAGCCATCGGACTGTACGTTCAGCAAGAAAACACCGGCGTAATTCAGCTTGCCGGCAACGACATCAAAGCGCATATCGAACTTGCGCAAGTTATAGGTACGGCGGGAGTTGTAGAATTTTTGTTCAATTTCCTCCCATTCGTAAGTACCGGCTTTGGCCCGGATTACGCGAAACTGCTCGCCCCGGCGGTTCGGCCCAAACACGATGGTTCCGCCGAGCGCGTTGAGCCGATTGATACGCACAAAATTGGTCGCCTCGGTTGAGTTGAATGCAATGATGAGCAGGCCTTCATCGTCGTCGAGCCGTTCGAGGTCAAAGCGTTCTTCAACATCGTTCTCAAGTAGTTGGAGAACCGTTTCGTAGGCCTGGTAATTGAGATCGTAGGCCGTATGAACGGCCGCGCGGTCGTGGCAGGTGAAGTTTGGCACATCATGGGCCATGGACTGGGCGACCTGTTCGACGATGTCCTCCACGTAGGCGGCACGGGCCTGGTCGATTCTCCGGTAGTTCTTGAATCGTTCGACAGAGGCGCGAAGTTCTTCGTCTGTTGACTTGCCCCCGGTGTTCCCGGCCAGCTTGCGTTCCACGAGGTCGAGCAGCCGCGCTTCGTATCGCTTCTGTAACCGGTTGGATTTTTCGACGTGCGACTCGGCATTCCGGGTCAGCATCTTCTGGCACTTGGCGAATGCTTTGCTGGGTTCAGACGACGCACCGACTGGCATCGCCAGCAGGGCGATCCCGGCAAGCAGCACGAGGCGACTACTCATTGTTGTCCATGCCGCCTGCGGCACTCGCAAGCCGTTTTTCGGAAAGATAATACTCGGTGAATCGGTCGTCGGGATTCAGGCCGTTGGCAACTTCATACTGGTCGAGAAGATCCGGGTATCGCTGTTCCAGTGCGGCGAGCGTGATCACTAATCGATCTTTTAACGATGCCGAATAATATCCACCGGGTTTCACGTCAAACATGAAAACGCCGGCGTAATTGAGCTTGCCGGCTTGGACTTCGAACTTGAGATCGAGATTCTCAAGTTTGTACAGGCTTCTGTAGTCCCCTGACTTTCTATTGATCTGATGCCAGTTGTAGGTACCCGCTTTGGCCCGCATTACGCGAAAGTATTCGCCACGCCAGTAAGGCTCGAACTGAATGTTTCCGCCAATTGCACCCTGACGGTTAATTTTGACCTCATGCGTCAGGGTCGATGCGTTGTACGCAATTATGACCAGGCCCTCGTCCGGCTGAATGTACTCCAGGTCAATGCGTGCCTCAATATCGCCTTCGACGAGTTTCAGCGTGCGCTCGTAGTGATACAAGTAATTATCGAACGTATATAGGGTAGGACTCCGATTCTGGCATCGCAAATCCGACCCGTCGTTTTTCTCCAGTTGCAAATGTCGCTCAATGGCTTGCTCAACATACGCATCGCGCGCCTGAACGAGGCGGTGCCATCGTTTGATGCGTTCAATGGAGTCAAGCAACCGATGGTCGCTGGAGGCAAAGTCGCCGCTGTCCTTGAAAGCGCTTCGCACAATCTTCTGGAGTCTTGCGTCGTACTTGTGTTGAACCTTGTCGGCTTTCTTGAGGTGTAAAGCGGCCTGTTTTTCGACCAGTTGCCGGCAAGCAGTGTAAGCGGCACTTGGCTCGGCATTCGCGATTGGCATCGGCGTCAGGAACGCGGTACAAAAAAGCGCGATGTGAGCGGCTGCTTTCACGCAGTCAGTTTACTGAGTGCAGCGGGACGAGTCGAATACTATGACGGCAATCAGTCAACAATGTATTGTCTGTCGCCATGGCAAAAAAGCGCAAAAAAAGGCCTGTCCCGCGTTGGAAGCGCTGGCTCCGCTGGTTTGCCCTCGCCGTGTTTGTGTTCGTCGCTGGCAGTGTGCTGCTGGTGCTGCCATTGCGCTGGTTCAATCCTGTAACCACCGCATTTATGTTGCAGGACGACAGCGGTCGCGAGCCTTTACTTCACGAGTGGACGGCCTGGGACGAGTTGGGATCAAGCATGGCGCTGGCTGCCGTCGCCTCGGAAGACCAGCGATTTGCCGATCACTTTGGAATCGATCTAACGGCGATCCAGAAGTCCTTAGGTGAGAAAGACCAACGTGGCTATGTCCGGGGCGCGTCGACGATTTCACAACAAACCGTGAAGAACCTCTATCTATGGCCCGGTCGAAATTTCATTCGCAAGGGCCTGGAGGCCTGGCTGACCGTCGTTCTGGAAGTGTGCCTGCCAAAGCAGCGCATTCTGGAGATCTATCTCAACATCGCCGAGTTTGGCCCGGGTGTCTACGGCGCCGGAGCCGCCAGCCGATACTATTTTGGCGTGCCGCCCGAAGGACTGAGTGACCGGCAGGCAGCGTTGCTGGCGGGTGTACTGCCAAGTCCGCGCAAATTGCGCCCGAATGACCCGTCTGACTATCTTCGCAAACGCAGCGACTGGATTGTCACCCAGATGCAGCGCCTCAGGCGCGAGGCCTGGCTGACGCGCATCGCCAGCACCGACCTTATGCCCAGTCGCCTCTAGGTCAGTACTGCTGTCCGGTTGCCGTTGACGAATACACGGTGCTCGGCGTGCCACCGAACGGCCCGGTTCAGCACGACACTTTCTATATCGTTGCCGATCTCGGTCAGCCGTTGCGGGTCCATCGTGTGATCCACGCGCTCCACGGCCTGTTCGATAATCGGCCCCTCGTCGAGATCTTCAGTTACATAGTGACTGGTAGCGCCGATGAGTTTGACGCCGCGTTCATGCGCCTGGTAGTAGGGGCGGGCGCCTTTGAACCCGGGCAAAAACGAGTGGTGAATGTTAATGCAGCGACCCGCAAGGCTTGCGGTCATCTCGGACGACAGGATCTGCATGTAGCGCGCAAGGACGAGCAGTTCGGCATTGAGGTCTTTAAACAAATCAAGAATCTTTTTTTCCTGCGCCGGCTTTTCGCCCTTGGTGACCGGAAAGTGGTAGTAGTCGAGTCCATACCATTCGACAAGCCGGCGATTGTCATCGTGGTTCGATACGACGCCAACCACATCAATGGGCAATGTGCCATTGTTCCAGCGATGCAGCATGCTGTTCAGACAATGATCCTGTTTCGAAACCGCAATGAGTACCTTGCATTTCTGATCGCTGGGCCAGAGCGACCAGACCATATTCAGGTCCGCGGCGATTGGCGCAAATTCGCTCTCGATGGCGTTCTTGCTCCGTTGCTTCATGCCGGAGAATACGGTGCGCATGTAGGATCGGCTCTCGACCGGTTCGCGGTAGTGCGACGCTTCAAGAATCAGGCCATCGCGGTCCGCAATAAATTTTGATATTGCGGCGACGACGCCGGTTCGGTCGGGGCAGTCAGTGACGAGCGTATAGGTATCGTGTTTCATATAAGCCGAATCCGTCGGGTTGAGATTGTGGTGCGGGTGCGCCAGTCTACTCAGCGCCCGATGCCAAGTCGACTGTCATCGGCTACGAATAGTATGATGACCGCATAACAAGAACCGGAGATCGATTGATGAAAACCTCACGTCGCAACTTCATCCGTTCGGCATCGGCAATAGGCGCACTTGCCGCGCTGCCGGGTTGGGCCTGCTCGCAAAGCACCTCGCCCAAATCGCTGAACATCCTGGTGCTGGGTGGAACAGGCTTCATTGGACCGCATGAGATCAACTATGCATTGTCGCGTGGGCACAAGGTCACGATGTTTAATCGCGGCAAGACAGCACCGGATCTATTTCCGAATGTTGAAAACCTGATTGGCGATCGCGATGATCAGCTCGACGCATTGAAAGGTCGCGACTGGGATGCGGTCATCGATAACTCCGGCTTTTATCCGCGTCATGTTCGACTGTCGGCCGAGTTACTGCATGGGCATGTTGGCAAATACATGTTCGTTTCCAGTATCTCCGCCTATGGCGAAGGACTAAAAGTCGGGGAAGACGAATTCACTGCGGCCTATGCCGTGATGGATGACCCGACCGACGAGTCCGACTCGATTTACGGCAGAACCTACGGTCCGCGCAAGGCGCTTTGCGAACAGGAAGTGAGCAAGGTGTTCGGTGACGATGCGATCAATGTCAGGCCCGGCATCATTACAGGCACCGGTGACCCCACTGAACGCTTGCGCCACTGGCTGCGTCGCATGGTCGTCGGCAACGAGATACTGGTTCCCGGGCAGGACGACCTGCCGGTGCAATACATCGATGCAGCCGATCTGTGTGGCTGGATGGTGCGACTGCTGGAAGACGGCAATGGCAGCGGTCCGTACAACGCAGTCGGTGCCGAGGAGCCGTACCGCGCCAGGCCGTTGCTTGAGGGGCTGGTTGCATCGACCGGTTCAACGTCGACGCTGACGTGGGTCGACTGGGAGTGGATACGAGCCAATACGACCGAGACGGCGAATTACGGACCCTGGTTCGGTGCAGGTCCCATTCCGTTCATGCAAGTGACCAACAAGCGCGCGATGGCGGCCGGCCTAAAGTTTCGTCCGATCGGCGATACGGCAAACGACATGATTGCCGAGCTTGAAACGTTCGGCGAGCCCAAGTGGGGACCGGGCGGATTCAGTCTTGAAACCGAGGCCGCCTTGCTGGCCAAGTGGCACGCGACTTAGGCGAATCCGTGGATATATTCGAGCAACTCAGCGGGATAAACACGCTCCTGCCACCAGCCGCTGGACTGAGCATTCTGGTCGTCGTCGCGATCATTGCGCACCTGGTTGTCAAGTACGCCCTGGTACGTGCCGTACGTGCGTTTGCCGATCGATCGAGTGTTACCTGGGACGATGCACTGGTCAGCCACAATGTTCTTGGGCGCCTGGTCCAGGTGCTGCCGGCGCTGATCGTTTTCATTGGCACGCCATTGGTGCCGGATCTGCCGGACAGCGGTGTAACCCTTATCCGCAATATCACGATGGGCTACATCGTGTTGATGCTCACACTCGCGTTGACGGGGCTCCTCAGCGCCGCCAGTACGATCTATTCGAGCTTGCCGATAGCAAAAGAGCGCCCGCTGAAGGGGTTTGTGCAGCTCCTTCAAATTGTCGTCTGGATTCTTGGCGGCGTGATGATTATTTCGGTCGTCCTGGATCGTTCACCGCTGCTGCTGTTGAGTGGCTTCGGTGCAATGACGGCCATTCTGCTGCTGGTATTCAAGGATACGATCCTGTCGCTCGTGGCAAGCGTGCAATTGACGGCGCAGGACATGGTGCGTGTTGGTGACTGGATAGAAATGCCGCAGTTCGGTGCCGACGGTGACGTCATCGATGTGCAGCTGCATACCATCAAGGTGCAGAATTGGGATAAGACGATCACGACGATTCCGACCCATCGCCTGATTTCCGATTCTTTCAAGAACTGGCGTGGCATGTCGGAGACGGGTGCGCGTCGAATCAAGCGATCGCTGTACATCGATGTTTCGACGATTCGCGTCCAGACACCGGACGAGATCGATCACTTCACGCGGTTTGCTCTGCTTAAGGACTACATCAAGCAGAAAGAGCAAGAGCTCGCCGAATACAACAAGGGGCTTGCACATGAGGTTGATGACGAAGTTAACCGGCGCCGGCTCACAAACATCGGCACATTTCGAGCATACGCATTCAACTACCTCAGGAATCATCCGAAAATTGACCAGGACATGACGCTCATCGTCCGACAGCTCGCGCCCGGACCGGAGGGCTTGCCGCTGGAAATCTACTGCTTCACCAACACCACACAGTGGGCTAAGTATGAAGGTATCCAATCCGATATCTTCGATCACCTGATGGCGATCGTGCCGGAGTTTGGCTTGCGTTTATTCCAGAAGCCGGCGGGCTCGGATCTGGCGAAGCTAAAAGATCAAATGTTCAACGCTGCTCAAGATTGAGCGTATAACGCGCTTCGCGGCGCTTGCCGGTGGCATGTTCAACGCTCAAGCGCAAAGTCCAAACTTCGCTACCTTCCAGCAAGCCTGCGGGAAATTGGGCTAGTACTGCATCGTGAACACGAACGAGAATATTCTCACCGACTTTCTGCCAACTGGCTGGCTCGTGACCGAGACCGATTTCCAGGGTCCCATAGCCGAACAGGTTTGCATCTGCAAGGCCGCGAACTGAAATCAATACTTCGCCATCCTTGTCGGCTCGAGTTACAGCGCTGATTTCAGCGTCAATAAAAAAATCCGGGTCGGCTGCCAGCGCGGCCCCGGCATCTACTACGCCAAAGCCGGTCAGTCGATCTTTGCCTGCGGCTTCGACATCACGAGCTGACTGCTCGACGATGCGTCGAACCTGTTGCGCCGTTAGCTGACGACGCTCCGACCAGACCAGAGAAGCAATCCCGCTAACGATTGGCGCGGCAAAGGACGTTCCCGATGAACGGTAGTAGCGATAGTCGTCGCCGAGAAAAGCATCACCACGAACATAGGATGTCTCGGCCTTGTTGTACATGAAGTCAGTCGCGCGTGCGCGCAGGCTGACGATATCGACGCCCGGTGCCGCTACGCTGATTGCTGATCCTACGTTTGAAAATACTGCGCGCCGGTCAGTGGCATCGGTCGCCGAAACCAGCATGATATTCTTGGGCGTGGCAGGCTGGATGGCATCGATGTCTTCGGCCCCGTTGCCTGCTGATGCGACGATCAGCAGTCCTTTCGCATGCGCGTAGTCAACGGCATCGTGGACAGCCGGCGGAAAGCCTGGACCGGACACGCTGAGGTTGATTATCTGTGCCCCGTTATCTGCCGCGTAGACAATGGCTCGGGCGACGTAGGATGCCCGAGTCCGACCGAAATTATTCAGCGCTTTGAGCACCATGATGCGAACATTTGGGTTAACTCCATCAATGCCCACATCATTGCCGCTCGTTGCACCGATTAGCCCTGCAACAAAGGTGCCGTGGCCATCGTAGTCCCATGGGCGATTTTTATCAGCGGTAAAGTCCCAGCCGATCAGATCATCGACGTAACCATTGTTGTCGTCGTCTACGCCGTTATCGGGGATTTCTTCTGCATTTCGCCAAAGATTGTCCCAGGCAAAGTCCAGATGATTCCAGTCGAGGCCAGTATCGATCACGGCAACAACTACCGGACTTCCGACGGGCGTTTTGTCAGCCGTTAATCCCGCGTGGCCAAAGTCCCAGCGATCGTCGACCGACTTGATGGGCGTTTCGGCCGACGTCAGGTAGCCGCTACCCTCCTGTGGCAGCGCCGAATCGCCGCAATCATTGTTGCTCCAGCTGGAATTCGGAATCAAATCTAACACCGACAAATCAATGCCGGTCGACTCCTTGTAAGCATGGCTCACATTAAAATTGTCCCCGATTGAGAAGCCCCGGTTTGGCCTTGTGAAACCGGCGGGTATCTGAGCCTGAATCTCGGCGGGCAGCTGGTCAAAATTCATGCCGGGTGCGCCGTATCCGGGAAACGTCTGAATAATGCTGTCAACGCGATCATACTCGAGTTTTACGCTGATCGAATTGGTGTCGTAATCCGCTTTGATTTGCCACGGCGAACGCTCGAGACTTGCGCTCCCGGATGACCCAGGCAATTCCGAATTCGGGAGTTGCCCATTCTGGCGCGCGATTCCATCGATCCCCGTGAAGAGGCGGTCGCCAGGAAGATCTGCGCCCAAGGTTGTGTTGCGAACGGCACCCAGGCTGAATGGAAGGTCCTGTTCGTCGATGCCATTCGATTTCTTCAGCAAGACGGCGAGGCCGGAAACGGGTTTGGCGATGCCGTTTTCACCGGACTCAAAAATTTCAACATTGATCGATGGTCCGGTGGATTGGGAAAATGTTGGCTCGGTTATCGCTTCCACGTTGGTTCTGGTGCAGCCTTTCCACATATCCTGCAGCGCGAGATTGAGTTCCTCTCGCTCGGCCTCTGCATCAAGCGCTATTGATGTTGCTTCGGCCTGGTCAGCATGCGTTGTGTCGGGATGGCGAATGTAATCCCACATTTGCATTGCCGTATCGTTGAACGCATCGCGTTTCCTGATCATTTCCAGCATCGCCAGGCGCTGATCTTCGGAGCAGTAGCGGAAATCGAAAGCACTGGCGGGCGGGAGGTCGTGCGTCGAAAAGGGGTCCGAATCCGCGTAGCCGGATGGGCTTAACTGACCGTACATGGAATAAAAGCCCTGGAGAATCGCGGCGGAATCAAACTGTATCTCCGATACAGCCGGCGTATTGGCAAACCGCCCCAGGTAGAGAGCGTAGTAGAGTAAACCACGCGTGATTTGCAGTCTGGAATTCTCCGACAGGTTGGGGTCGGCGCTCACCGATTGAAGCATGTCGACCCATTGTTCCAGCAGCTCCTGTCCCTTGTCGATCAGTGTAATGGTCGTGGTCGGTTGAATCGCCAGGTAATCGTTTGATCGCATTATCTGTTCGAAGATTTCAAGAACCGTATCCGGATTCATGTGCCCCATTGTGAATGCGGCATCGGAAAAATTAACACCAAACAGCTGTGCGTTTAACATCAATGCTGCGAAGAGTAGCTGCCGGTCGGCGGCGGCGTAGTCGGGATTCTGCAAGGCCTGAGAGAACAGGTTCTGGAATTGAGTATATGAATTAAAAGAAGCTTCATATGCGTCCCTTTCCACCAGTTGTGCAAGCACAGCGTCAGGATCGAACAGTCCGAGTACAAAACCTGCGTCTGAAAGCATCGGGTGATAGAGGCGCGGATTCTGCATCAGGCTGAAGAACGCATGGCTCTTACTTTCGGGCGATGCTGACGGGTGCGCGAGAATTTTCATGAACAGCATATACAATTGCGTGTATTGATACTGCATTGGCAATGGCTCGTCGGGGCTCAGCGCGCCATCAGCCTGGGCTATTCCGCTAGCATCGAAGGCAGTGCGAACAGCCGACAATGCAAGGGCAGGATTGAACAGTTCCAGCTCCTGTAGCGCAGTCGCTGCGGCGGACTGCAGGGTTGCGTAGTTTTGCATGACGACAAGCGCCGCCATCAGCTTATCGTTGCGTGCAATACTTGGATTAGCGGTCGCTTTTTGCAAATCGCGCCAGGACTCGGCAGCAATATCCGCGCCGGCTTGAGTGCCGCTCCTGGCGGGCGAATCTGGCTGGCGAGGCGGGGTGACGGGCGGTGGCAGGGCGCGTTTGAACCCCTCGTCAACCGAGCCCCAGTACTGTTGCCTGCGGCTGTCAGAAAAGTTGCCTATGCCATAGTTGTGATCGGGAAACCAAAGATGCAACGGTAACAAGGCCCCGTTAGTCGCATCGCAATATTCGTTGCTTTGAATCGCAAGACTATAGTCGTTCAGTATGCTGGCCGTTGCGGGCAATGCGGCTGAGCCACTGGCATCGGCAACGGCCGCACCAGGGCGCGTGGTAATCAGGACCAAACCGTTCGATGCCTCAGCTCCATACAACGCGGTCGCGGAGGCGCCTTTGACGATGTTGATTTCTTCAATCAAGTCCGGGTCGAGATCCGATATGTCACCGCTGGTTCTGACACCATTTACTAGAACCAGTGGACTTCCGGCGCTGGATCCCGTTCCACGTATCGTGACGTCTGCGGCGCCAGTTGTCGCTCCCGGATGCGCAGGCAAGTTGCGCAGCAGATCCGAAATATTTGTTGTCGAAGATAACTCCAGGTCTTCCGCGGCTATTGTTGTGACCGGTGCCGGCCCGAGCGTACCGTCGCGTTCAAAAGCCTGCAACGACGCGTGGAGCCCGATGCACGCGAACAGCGCGCAGAATGCTGCGATCTTTCTGGTCATGGGAGCTCCCTGACACTTGTTTTTGTTATTGAATCGCCGGGGCGATCGGACTTTACTCTACCAGAATAGGGGTTTCCGTTGTAGGATGGTCCCGTCATGCGATTCGCTCTAATCACAATAATAGCGTCGCTGTTCGCCAGTTCGCTCGCCTTCGCGAAGGTTGACCCGGATGCCACCTATTCCGGGGATCCGCCTCTGGCCTTCAATAGTTCCACTCTGTGTCTGGGCGCCGACTGCCCCATTGCCATCAGCGGTGCCACCCAGCCGGCTGATTGCAATTTCGCCGGGCTTGGGATTCCGGAGCCGTTCACTCCCATCGCTGGCGAAGCTGGAATGCCATCAATCAGGATAACGGGTGGTGATGCTGGCGGTAGCGCATTCATGTTGACGCCACCAATAGGCGGCGACAGCTTTGACCTCGGTGCGCCGGTTTGGCCAAGCAACTGGGATACCGGATACGACGCCAGTCCGATTCGCGGCATTTTCGACAGCGATGGCGTTGGATTGTTGCCGAATGGAATATTCGGTGAGAATCCAGCGACAACATTTGGCGCGACCTCGTCGAGGTATTCCAGCCTGAATGTCACTGCAAGCGCATCGCAGCTTGGTCCGGAAATCGGTGCGCACATTTTTTCTGACGTTACGATCAACAACACAAATTACGTTACGCTGCTTTTTGATGCCAATGAGCTTGCGAGTATTCGCCGGTCGATCGATTCAGCCGGGATAGCAGGTGTTGAAGACAATGTTTGTCGTGTGGTCCTGTTGCCATCGGACCCTAACTTTCTGAGAACCGGACGGCATGGCGGCGGGTCCTGGGGGCAGCAACAAGATGATCAGTGGGCGATCAAACGCGTGGGATACACCACCGACGAGAATTCCGCATGGAATTTCCTGCCAGCAAGACTTGAGCCGGTGATCGTGGCGGTCATCGATACCGGGCTTGATTGGCAGCACCTCGACATTGCTCCGGAATCGCTTTGGAAAAACCCCAACGAAATCGCCGGCAACGGTATCGACGACGATCGCAACGGCTACGTCGACGACATCATCGGCTGGGATTTCCTGGCCCGTTCGAATGCACCATGGGATTACGATGGTCACGGCACGGTCGTTGCCGGTGTCATTGCCGCCGCTCACAACAATGTCGGTATGGCCGGCATCAGCCCGAACGCCCGTATCATGGTGTTGAAAGCCGTGAACAATTTCGGCTCCGGCCGTGCCTCCTTCCTGGCGGAAGCGATTGTGTACGCGGTCGACAACGGAGCAAAGCTAATCAATATCAGTGTCGGGGGCAGCGGGACCAGCAGCATGGAGTCGTCAGCCATCGACTATGCACATAGCAAGGGCGTGCTAATTGTCGCAGCTGCGGGCAATGAAGGTGTTGAATTGACGGATTTTGGTCCAGGCGGTCACAGCAATGTCCTGACGGTGGGGGCGACGCACATGGATGATCGGGCAGCAGCGTTTTCAAACTACGGTGATGCAGTCGATATCGTCGCGCCGGGAGTTGATGTGTTGAGCCTCAGAGCGCGGTACACGGATGTCAATTTTCGCCCCCAAATAGACGATAGCTATGAACTGGGCGCCAATAACGTCGGCGACGACATGCGCTATACCCATGTCAGTGGCACATCGTTTTCGGCGCCGATCGTAACCGGAACAGCGGCACTGCTGCTTGGCAAGAACCCGTCGCTGGCAGCCGAACAAGTCAAGTACCTGTTACTCGCCACAGCGGACGATATTGAACAACCTGGCCGCGACAAGTATGCGGGTTATGGTTTGCTCAATGCCCGTTCGGTATTGACGACCACCACCGACTTTTTCCTGACTGCGGAAATTACCGGTACCGAGGTGACGGAAAAAATGCTGAACGTCAAAGGGACAATTAATGCGGATCACTTCAAGAGAGCCTGGATGCAGATTGGTGCAGGCGAGACACCTGGCCAGTGGCGGTATGTCGGCGCTAAGCGGAAGTATCCGATTCAAAACGGGGTGTTGGGAAGCATTCCGTTGCAGGAGCTCGAAGGCTCCGAGCTTTGGCAAATCGTCGTCAGTGTCGAACACAAAAGTGGCCTGATCAAACGGGTGCGTTACCCGATCAGGATGAAGAACTAGGGGAAATATCGTGAATAAGCTAGCGTTGCTTGTGCTCGCAGCCCTGCTCCTGCCCGTCAGCGTGCAGGCGAAAACCAAGCCCGCCTACGAAATCCCGACCTTGCCAGAAAAAGAGGATGAGGAAAGCCTCTGGGAATCAGCTAGCAAACATGAAATGCGTCTGCGCAACAGCGGCACTGTTTTCCGCGACCGGGAGATAGAGGCATACCTTGAATCACTCGCTGATCGACTGATCGGGGATCGGCTGGATCACCTCGGTATTGAACTCGATTTCATGCTGGTTGCCGAACCCACACTTAATGGTTGGGTGTATCCGTACGGCACGGTGGGTCTGCATACCGGTCTGCTGGTGCGCATGGACAACGAAGCGCAACTAGCGGCCATTGTTGCGCATGAGGTGTCGCACTTTATGCAACGGCATACCTATCGCGAAATGCTCGATGGGAAAAAACAGTCGGTGCTTGGCAAGGGGCTCGGTTTCCTGGCGTCGGCGGCATTGGCTCGAGAGACCGGAACGTTCGACAAAGGGGTGATGGATTTTACCGGCGAACTTTGGAGCAATCTTGCGACCAGCGGTTATTCGAAGAAAAATGAATACGTAGCCGATGAGGAAGGTCTGGATTTGATGGGGTATGCCGGGCTTTCGATAGATGAATCAATACCGGCGTTTCATCGGCTGGCGGAAAACGAAGCCTACGGAGCTGGCGACCCGCGAAAAATGTGGAGTAGTCATCCGCGCCTTGAGGATCGAATCAGCAACCTGCAGAAAGAAATCAAGAAGAAGAAACGAAAAAAGGGACACGAGCAGGGAACGGTTCCGGAATCGGTGCAATACTATAAAGCCATCGCGCCGGCGCTGATGATAAACGCGAATCTCGATATTCGTGAGCAGCAGTACGAGCGGGCGAGAGACGCATTGGACAAATATATCCAGGCGATTCCAGACAGCCCGGATGCTCATTTTCTACGGGGCGAGTCGTATCGCATGCAGTCCATGCGCGGTTCCGAATTAAGCGAGGCTGTCGCCGCGTACCGTGAAGCGTTGTTGCACGACTCGGCTTATGCAGATGCCTACCGCGAAATTGGCATGGCGATGCGTGTTACGAAGAATCGCGGCGAAGCGATTGCGGCGTTCGAAAAATACCTTGAGATTGCACCGGAAGCGCCGGACGCTGGTATCGTCCGCGGCTACCTGGAGGGATTGCAGTGAGGATTGCGCGCCTGCTGATTATTCCGCTCGTACTACTGCTGGCGCCGAGCATATTCGCGGCAGACAAGGATCAAGCCTTCACGACGGATAAGCGGGATTTCAAAAAGCGGTTCGCGACTATTGCGTTGTCCCCGGTGGACGCGGACCCGCTATTTAATATGCCGGACTCAGTAGCCAAGATCGTCGAAGAAGAAATCACCAAGCGCTTGCAGAGACGTGGTTACAACGTCTTACCCTCATCGGTGCTTGCAGGTATCCGTTCCACCATGGAAGCCCAGGTGGGCGGTACTACGAATGCGGAAACGGGTGAAACCGATGCCGCGAGATTGCAGGCAGTGCGCAGTCATGCGTTGCGCGAACTCTGGTTGCAGCATCAATTTGACGGGGTTGCGACGATTCGTATTTCAACCACTACCGCGCAGTTTGCGAAAAGTAAGGCCGAGTGGGATGGTGTTACCCAGAAAGTCGAAAGTGAGGGACGTGACAAGGGCTATGGTGGTGGCATCGTTGCGTCTTCTATTTCATTTGCGGTATTCGATGAGGCCATGCGGGTACAGTACGTTTATTATGGCGGGCTCGAACTCCTGCAAATGCGTGTAGAGGCGCAGTTGTTGCCGGTCCCAGCCGATCAGTACTTTCTCGACGAGAAACGAATCCGCAAAGCCGCGCAGATAGCGGTGTCCCCGATCTAGGACATTCAATATCTGATCAATCGCCGTTCAGCATCGCTTCAGGATCGTTGTGGCCAGATAGGCCACACGACTTGAAGGAGAACGATGATGATCCGAACGACGACGACACTGGTAGCCGCAGCGTTACTGACAACCGCAATGCCACTAACCGCACAAGCACATCCGGATGCCTATGTTGGTGCGAGTATTGGTAACGCGCGCCTCGACGATGATTTCGATGGCTTCGGCATTGATACCGACACCAACGCGTATCGATTATTCGGTGGCATTCAGCTCGGCAAAGCCCTGGGTATCGAGGCGGGCTACCTGAATTTCGGCGACTTCACCGAAACCGTCGACCTGGGCGGACTGCTGTCGCGCACCGACATCAGTGGCGATGGCTGGACGCTCGGCGGCACGCTGTCTCTACCGCTGTCGAACAACCTGTCGATCTTCGGCAAGGGCGGCGTTTTCTTCTGGGATGCCGACATCACGATTGACGGGTTTTCGATCGATACTCCTGGCGATGAAAATCCGTACTGGGGTGGTGGCCTGAAGCTCGACCTCGGCGATAACTTTTCGCTGCTTGGCGACTGGACGGTCTATGAGTTCGATGTGCTGGAGACGGATGTCATATCCATCGGCTTCAACTATCGATTCTAGGCCGCTTGCGCCAGATTCGTTGTGTTTTAGCAACACTTTCAACTTTTCCCTGCGCGACGCGAAAGTCCTTTACTGGAAGAACTTTTAATAGGTACTACAGTCAATATAAGGGCGGTCACAAACCGCCTGTGTCGTGTTTTTGCAACGTTCTTCACATTGATCGATTGAAGGGGAAAAGACATGAAAAGGTATACATCGATAGCGTCGATGCTTGTGCCCATCGTCGTTATGAATCTGACCTTCCTGCCGGCGCAGCCTGCGCTCGCACAAGACAATCAGGTCGAGGAGGTCATTGTCACCGGGTCTCGAATTGGGCGAGCCTCCGACTTTGAAAGCCCATCGCCAATTACGACAGTTGACCGCGAGTACATCGACAACTCCGGCTACCTGAATCTTCAGCAAATTCTCGAGAAAATCCCGGCCACGGGTAATGGTACGTTTTCTACCCGCGGCAACAATCAGGACTCCACGGCAAACGGATCGTCGGCTGTCAGTCTTCGCGGCCTGGGCGCCGATGCGACACTGGTGCTCGTCAACGGTCGCCGGGTCGCCATCGGTTCATTTGCGGAAAGCGTCACGACGAACTTCGTGGACATCAACAGCATCCCGGTAGCGGCGATTGAGCGCGTTGAGATCCTTAAGGACGGTGCATCCGCCGTTTACGGTTCCGACGCCGTCGCCGGCGTGGTCAATATCGTCCTTCGAAATAATTTCGAAGGGCTTGAGTTCACGCTGGGTTACGGCGACACATCCGAAACAGACAGTGCCGAGACAACATTTTCTGCCATGTGGGGCACGGGTGGCGACGATGGCAATGTCACGATGATTTTCGACTACTTCCAGAATGACTCGTTGTTTAACTACGAACGACCGAAGCTTGCAACAGCTGACCAATCGTTCCGCGGCGGTCAGGACTTTCGTTCATCGCGCGGGTTCCCCGGAACCTTCATAGTTGATGGTACGACCATGGTTGATCCAACCTGTCCGCCGGATCGCGACGTTGGCGTCTGCGTATTCGACTACGGTCCATTCAACGTGCTGGTGCCCGAATCCGAGCGAACCGGTTTGATTTTGCTCGGCAGCAGAAACCTGGGTTCGGATGTTGAGCTGTTTACGGAAATTGCGGTGCAGCACAACACGTCCATCGCCCAGGGCGCACCAACGCCTCTGGATGATTCGGCTGGCCTCACTGTTCCGGTAACACATCCGAACAACCCGTTTCCCGGTGCAATCAATCCGATCGAGGTATTTCGCTTCCGACCGGTGGATGCGGGTCCACGGCAATGGAGTATTGAGAGCGACAACCTGCGCATGCTGTTAGGTCTGCGCGGCGAGATTAATGACTGGAGCTGGGAGATTGCAGGTTCTCGCGGCCGCAGCGAATCGCTGCAAACCGGTGACCGCTCGCAGGGATGGGTACGAACGGATTTTCTGCAGATGGAAATCGACGCGGGAAATTACAACATCTTCGGTACCACCTTTAATTCGGACGATGTGCTTGATCGCATACGCACCAGCCTCGTTCGCCAGGGAAGCTCGGACCTGAAAACCATTGACGCGACGATCTCGGGCGAAGTCTTCGACATGTCGTCCGGACCTGTGTTGATGGCGGCGGGCCTTGAATATCGCGAAGAAAGCGTGTCCGACGTTCCCGACGATCAGTTCCAGCGTGGCCTGATTTTTGGCACGGAGTCGGTATCCGCTGCAGCGGCCCGCGACAACTGGTCGGCCTTTGTCGAGTTCTCGGTGCCCTTGCTCGAAAATCTCGAACTGCAGGTCGCCGGACGCTTTGACGACTACAGCGATTTCGGCAATACGACGAACCCGAAGGTCGCCGCACGCTGGGATATCAACGAGATGATCGCTGTGCGCGGTTCCTGGGGGCAGGGCTTCCGTGCCCCGTCACTTGCACAGATCGGTCTCGGTCCTTCCCAGGAGTCACTGTTCTTTGCCGATACTTTTGGCTGTGCGGTGAATCCTACGTACTGTGCAACGACCGACTACACGGTGATCTTCTCGGGCAACCCGGACCTCGAAGCAGAAGAATCTGAAACCTTTAACTTCGGCGTTTCCATCAGCCCGATGGAGGGGATGCAGGTGTCGCTGGATTACTGGGACATAACGCAGGAGAAGAAGATCGACGATGTACCGTTCGGCTTTCTGTACAACAGCTTCTGCAACAACCAGAACAGTACCGTCTGCGTACGCGGCACACCGCAGCCCGGTGAAGCACTCGGACCTCTACAATCGGTCAGCACGAGTTTCGTCAATATCGGTGAGCAATCGGCAACCGGTATCGACCTGTCAGCGTCTTATACGGCTGATGTTGGTGCCGGTACCCTGGGTCTTAACCTCTACTATGCGTACCTGATGGACTTCGATCGCGTGGAGCTGGACTCATCGGGCGCCAATTTCGTTACCCGATCGCTCGCGGGCGAGTATGAATATCCGGAGTCGCGCTGGTCACTGGGCGGCACTTACACGCTCGGGGATTGGGCCATCGCCTCGCAGCTGGACTATGTTGGTGAATTCGAGGATACGCCGGACATCGATTTTGATGGTGTCCTCGACTACGATACCAACGTTTCGCGCACGGTTGATTCCTACCTGACCGTCAATGCCCAGGTCAGCTATTCGGGTTTCGAGAATACCCGGCTGATGTTCGGTGTCGACAACCTGTTCGACGAAGAGCCACCATTCGCAATCGGTGATGGTGATTCGGACCTGTACGGCTACGTGCAGAGTCAGCACAGCCCGCGCGGCATGTACTGGTATTTGCGCGCGAACTTTTCATACGAATAACGCGATACGGGCAGTACTACGGGAGGCGCTTCGGCGCCTCCCTTTTTTACAGTCGGGCGGCGAGGCGGCTGCCCTGGTTGATTGCACGCTTGGCATCAAGCTCCGTCGCCACGTCGGCGCCGCCGATGATGTGCGTTGTAATGCCTGCGGCTCGCAACGGTTCCTGCAATTCTCGCAACGGAACCTGACCCGCACACATCACGACGTTGTCGACGTCGAGCCAGGTCGGATCCTCGCGCTTCTCGCCATAGCTGATCAACAGGCCTTCGTCGCCGATGCGCTCGTAGTTCACGCCGCCGATCATTTGCACATTGTTCATCTTCAATACCGCGCGATGAATCCAGCCGGTGGTCTTGCCGAGGTTCGCACCGTGTTTTCCTGGCTTGCGCTGAAGCAGGGTGATTTCCCGCCGCGATGATTCGGGCCGCCTGCGCTCGGGCGACAGTCCACCGCGTGCAACCGCAGGATCTACGACACCCCATTCGGCCAGCCATTCAGCCAGATCCATTGTTGGCGAATGCCCGTCATGCAGCAGAAACTCGGCGACGTCGAAGCCGATACCGCCCGCACCGATGATGGCAACACGATGGCCGACCGGCGCCCGGTTGCGAAGCACATCGATGTAGCTCAGCACCTTTGGATGATCCTGGCCTTCGATATTCGGATCACGTGGCGAAACTCCGGTTGCGACAATTACCTCGTCGTAGCTCTCGTCCTGAAGTGTCTTCGCACTCACGCGCTGACCGAGATGCGTGTTCACGCCGAGTAACTCGATTTGCCGCGTAAAGTATTTCAACATCTCGTGGAACTCTTCCTTACCGGGAATGACTTTCGCCATGTTCAACTGGCCGCCGATCTCCGCAGCAGCCTCGAAAAGGTCGACACGATGGCCACGCTCGGCCAGAACCAGTGCGGCCGAAAGCCCCGCGGGTCCTGAGCCCACCACCGCAAACCGCCGTGGATTGGCCGCCTTCGCGTAGTTCAACTCCGTCTCATGACAGGCGCGTGGGTTGACCAGGCAACTCGACATTTTGTTGGTAAAGGTGTGATCGAGGCAGGCCTGGTTACAGGCAATGCAGACATTTATCTCGTCGGGACGATTGTCGCGTGCCTTCCGAACAAACTCCGGGTCCGCGAGCAGCGGCCGCGCCATCGACACCAAATCCGCACAACCGTCAGCGAGTATCTGTTCGGCAGTGGACGGCAGGTTGATGCGATTTGACGTCACCAGCGGAATGCCGACTTCGCTTTTCATTTTTTTTGTCACCCAGGCGAACGCACCGCGTGGTACCGAGGTGGCGATGGTTGGCACACGTGCTTCGTGCCAACCGATGCCGGTGTTGATTATCGTGGCGCCGGCTGCCTCGATGGCTTTAGCGAGCTGCACGGTTTCATTCCAGGTGTTGCCGTCAGGAATCAGGTCGATCATCGACAGGCGATAGATAATGATGAAGTCTTTGCCTACAGCTTCGCGCGTCCGCTCGACGATCTCGACGGGAAAGCGCATGCGCTGCGCATAGTCACCGCCCCACTGGTCGCTGCGATGATTGGTGTGCGTCACCAGGAATTCATTGATGAAATAGCCTTCCGATCCCATGATTTCAACGCCATCGTAACCAGCCTCGCGTGCCAGCTGTGCACAACGCACAAAATCACGAATCTGTTTTTCGACGCCGGAAGTGGAAAGCTCCCGCGGCGTAAACGGCGTGATTGGCGAACGAATCTTTGAAGGAGCGACTGCGAACGGATGATAGGCATATCGCCCGGCGTGCAGAATCTGCATGGCAATTTTGCCGCCTTCGGCATGCACGGCGCTGGTTACCTGGCTGTGCTTTTTCGCTTCACGGCGTGATGTGAGTTTGCCGGCGAAGGGTTTGACCCAGCCCGCGCGATTCGGCGCATAACCGCCGGTGACAATCAGGCCAACGTCACCCCGGGCGCGCTCGGCAAAGTAGGCGGCAAGACGATCATGTTTGTTGCCGTCTTCCAGGCCGGTGTGCATGGAGCCCATAAGCACCCGGTTCTTCAGGGTGGTGAAGCCGAGGTCAAGGGGGGCGAGGAGGTTCGGGTAGCTGCTCATGCGCTCCAATTTCTCACGGAACCAACATGAATGCGAACGTCGTGCGCCCGGTCAGCGCAATGCTATGCTTAAGTTATGAAACCCTGCCGAATAGTGAAAGTGCTGCTCGCCTGCCTGGTCCTGGCAACTGCACCCCTCGCGGCGACGGAGGGCACCGCAGTCGTTCTCGATCTGGAGGGCGCCATCGGCGTTGCGACCGCCGAATTCATCATCACTGGGATCGAGGATGCCGAGGAGCGCGATGCGACTTTGGTCATCATTCGTATGGACACGCCGGGCGGGCTGGTCAACTCCATGCGCGATATCGTGTCGGCGATACTGGGTTCCGATGTACCGGTGGTCACTTATGTGTCACCAGCCGGGGCGAGAGCCGACAGCGCCGGGACCTACATACTCCTGGCCAGCCATGTCGCGGCCATGGCGCCAACGACGCACCTGGGTGCGGCGACACCCGTCTCGCTCAGTGGTGACGATGTTGGCGGCGGCGACTCCGGTTCGGAAAATGATTCCGACCCCGGCGCCGGATCGGACGAAACGAAAAAGTCGGCACCGTCTGGATCGGCGATGGAGCGCAAGGTCATGAACGATTCGATTGCCTATATTCGCGGGCTCGCCGAAGCGCATGGCCGAAATGCCGACTGGGCGGAAAAGGCTGTCACCGAGGCTGCGACGCTAACCGCGAACGAGGCCCTGGAGATGAACGTCATCGACGTGATCGCTGCGAACCGCGCCGAGCTTCTTAAAAAAATCAATGGCCGCGAAATCAAGGTAAACAATCAGAGCGTTACGCTCAACACTGAGGCCTTGCTGATCGAAAAAATCGAGCCCAACTGGCGCATCAAGTTTCTGAGCACGATCGCCAGTCCCGAGATCCTGATGATTCTTATCATGATCGGTGTTTACGGGCTGTGGTTCGAAGGCACCAACCCCGGCGCGATTGTTCCGGGTGTCGTCGGTGTTATCGCACTTTTGCTTGCTGCTTACGCGCTGCAGGTTCTGCCGGTCAATTACGCCGGGCTGGCGCTGATTGTCGTCGGCATCGCCCTGATCGTCGCCGAATCGTTCGTCCCGAGTTTCGGAGCGCTTGGCGTGGGTGGGATCGTTGCCTTTATTTTTGGCGGCATCATCATGTTCGACAGCGGCATACCCGGGTTCGGTATTTCAATCTCTTTTCTGGTTGGCTTTGCCCTGATTTCCGGCGTTTTTTTGCTGTGGATGGTTTCCTATCTCGTCAAGTTACGCCGGCGCGGTGCGGTTACCGGAATCGAAAATATCGTTGGTGGTACGGGCACGGCGATGGATTCGTTCTCAGGCGCAGGTCGCGTCTGGCTGGAGGGCGCACCGTGGTCCGCATTCAGCAGAGTACCCATCGATAAAGACCAGCAGGTCGTCGTAACCGCGGTTGACGGACTGATACTTGAAGTCGAACCCGTGCGAGCACCCGATGCCGCCGCCGCGGAACATCAAACTTAAAGACAACACCGGGGAATACCAATGACACTCATTCCATACGCGTCTGTTCTGATGCTAATCGTCGTCATCCTTTACAACACGATCAAGATTCTCAAGGAGTATGAGCGTGGCGTCATACTGTTTCTTGGCCGATTCCAGAAGGTAAAGGGCCCCGGCCTGATTGTCCTGGTTCCGGGCTTGCAGAAAATGATCAAGGTGGACCTGCGTGTGGTTGTTCTGGATGTGCCCACGCAAGACGTCATTTCGCGTGACAACGTTTCAGTCAAGGTCAATGCTGTCATTTACTTCCGCGTCGTCGATCCGGAAAAAGCAGTGCTTCGCGTTGCCGATGTATTCGAGGCAACCAGCCAACTGTCGCAAACAACCTTGCGATCGGTTCTCGGCCAACATGAGCTCGACGACATGCTGGCAGAGCGTGACAAGCTGAATTTCGATATCCAGAAAATACTGGATCATCGCAGCGACGCCTGGGGCATCAAGGTCGAAAATGTTGAAATAAAGCACGTTGACCTGGACGAGAGCATGATTCGCGCCATCGCCCAACAGGCGGAAGCGGAGCGAGCCAGGCGCGCGAAGGTTATCAATGCCGAGGGTGAAAAACAGGCCGCCAACATGCTGGCCGACGCTGCGCGAACGCTCGCTGGCGAGAAACAGGCGCTACAGCTTCGTTACCTGCAGACACTCAAGGAAATTGCCGGTGAGAAAACCAATACAATCGTATTTCCGTTGCCGCTCGACCTGATCGAACCGTTAATGGCGCTGGGGAAATCGATCAAGGACGACCAATAGCCAGCCGCGCCGCCCGTCGCTCGTCCGCTGCCACAAAGCGCCGATGTTCCACCGCCGTCTTCGGCAGCACCGGCGGTACCTCGGTTGGTTTGCCGTCATCGTCGAGCGCCACAAACGTCAAATACGCCGATACCACGTGACGCCGGTCTCCCTGAAAGCTGTTCTCGGCAGCAACGTGCACGCCGATTTCCATTGAGCTCCGCCAGGAGCGGTTGACGGATGCCTTTACCACCAGTGTTTCACCGGTGTGTGCCGGTGCGAGGAATGTAAGGCTGTCAACGGCCACCGTGACGCAGGAGCGGCCACTGTGTCGCTCGGCGACGATCAGTGCGGTGCGATCACACAAGCCCATGACCAGCCCGCCGAACACGGTGTGCTTTGAGTTCAGATCGTTCGGGAATATCTTGTAGACGTTTTGCTCGACGGCGGTTTCAGCCGGTTGTTTTCCTGTCTTCGTCATTGGTCGATCCTGTTGAGTGCGTAGCGGACGAGGCGTCGGAGTACTTTAGGGCCAAGTCCGGAGGCGTCAGCGAGTCCGATGCGTTCGATCGCTGCATTATTCGCCGGCAGTGCGCGGGTGTTCATTGCTGCGAGGAATGCCCGCAACTTTGACGATGTCGTGGCGGTATTCGATTGCAGCCATTCGAGTGCCTTAATCAGCTGCTGTTCATCGGCGGTTAGTACTGACCCCAACGGGTAGTCGGGGAAATGGGCCTTAAACTCCGGCTGTCGGAACACGGCCTGCAGGGCATCTAATGAGTTGGCGGTCGAACCCTCGCTCAGTTGATGCTCTCTGGGAAGTTTTCCCGCCTGTTTCGCCTCAGCCATCAGGGCGGGTTGAAAAGCCGAATCCGCGATTCGCAACATCGCGTCGATGACCTCGGCGTCCGTTCGTCCGCGCGTTGCGGCGATGCCGTACTCAGTCACGAAAATATCGCGATGATGGCGCGGCACGGTTGCCGACCCATATGACCAGCGAATATTTGACTCCGCGGCGCCCTTTTTCGTACGGCTGGCGCGCAGCATCAGAATGGAATGTGCATCGTCCAAAGACTGCGCCATCGACACAAAATCAAACTGACCGCCGACGCCGCTGACGACGCGGCCATCACTCAATGTGTCCGATACGGCCTCACCCAGCAGCGTCGCCATCATGGTCTCGTTGATGAGCCGTGCGTTCTGCCGCTGCCGCCGCTTCCGGTCTTCGTCACCGAACAGTGTGTTGACGTAGGAAATGCGCGTCATGTTGATTCGCCGACGTCTCTTCGGCGGCATCTCGTTCAGCGCGTCGTAAAACATCCTGGAACCAACAAAGAACCCCGCATGAACTAGCGTGTCATCCTCATCGTCCGCTGGCCGTTTGATCAGGCCACGCTGGAACAGGGCGAGCACGGCATCGCTTAACAATTCCGTCGATGCGTAGAGTCCCTTGTCGAACGGTGCATCCTCAATCGGCAACCTTGTCCTTGCAGTTGTTCCTGTGCCGCCGGGCAGGGCATCAAGAACCCGGCGAAATACATCCGGCGATTCGTGCCGCAGCGACAGGCAGTGCGCGACCGCATCGCTCAGCGAGCCGATGCCGAGCTGCAGCGTTCCGCCATCCGGAATCAGGCTCGCGACGTGCATGGCGGTCGCATAGTCGGCGGGTGTCACGGCACGATTCAGCAGGCCGAATGGCGGATACTGGCAGTCATCGCTGTCAAGAATAAGGTCGAAACAATCCGCATTGAGCTCGGAATCGCCGAACATGTAGGGCATGTGCCGGTTGACCTGGCCAACCATTGCAACGGGAGATCCGGCACGACGTTTTGCCTCCAGTTTTGGCAGCAGATCCAGTGTGATTTCGGGGTTCGAGCTGAGGCTGTAATGGCCCGTCGCCTCCGCGGACGTCGCCACCAGTTGCGCGACCACATTGACGCCGAGTGCCATCAGCTCATCAACGACCTGGCTGTAATTGATGCTCGTGTAATTCTGTTGCGCGATGGGATTCTGAAGGTATGCACCTGGTCGAAGATAGAATTCCCGGACCGTGATGTTCGGCGGCAGGCTGTTCTCCGCAATGGCTTTGACATAGATCGGCGTCGGCCAGTCGGCGTACAGGCGTTTAACCAGCGGATCGATGAAGTTTGATTGCAGCTCGTTCGAGCCTTTTGGCGTCGTAAGCGTCAGGCCGGTAAATACCGTCAGAGATATCGACGGGTCTGCCGCTGCCCGCGAATACAAGGCGTCGACAATGTGTGTTGCCTTGCCGACGCCGATCGGCAGCCCGAGCACGACGGTCTTGTCGAGCATTGCAATAAGTCTGTCCGCGAGCTCGGAAGCGGATTCGAAGGATAGCGGTCGTGGCATCGGGCAAGCTTAGCAAGCCTGCCGTCTCAGGTCGTCTTTCAGGTATCCGTGTGTACGGCGACCAGTTCGCCATCATCCAGCGACTCGGCCCCTCGCACCGCGATCCGGTCACCGGATTCGAGTGCGCCGCGGACGGCCAGGTCATCGCCGCTTGCTTCTGTCACCTCGACGGCGACACGTTCGACAATCTGCTGGTCATTGATACGCATGACAAAGGTACCGTCGGCGCGCAGCACGACCGAGTCGCGTGGCACCGTCAAAGCCCTATTTGAGGAAAGTGGCAACTGCACGCTGACCAGCTGCCCGGCCGCGACAACGCTCGGCGCGTCTTCCGGCAAGTCGAGACGCACCTCAAAAGTCTGCGATTGCGAGTTTGCTGCCGGCACTACCTTCCGAACACGGCCTTCGAGGCGCAGTTCATTCATGCGCACTTCAGCTATCTCGCCGGCGCGCATCCGGGGCAGGTACCTGACAGGAACCGACGCACGAACTTCAAGGTTTTTCGTGTCTGTCATCGCCGCCAGAACGATGCTGCGCTCGACGTCCTCACCGGCATTTCTCAGGCGCTGCGTGACGACACCCGAGAACGGTGCGCGCACGACGCAGCGGCGGAGCTGACTTTCTGTTTCACGAATGGTGATCTTCGCGATTCGAAGGTCGCCCGCTGCGAGGTCACGACTTGCCTGCGTGCGTTCAAGCTGCAACTCCGAAATGGCGCTGGTACCAATCAGCGATTCAAGTCGTGCAAGTTCGCGTGACAGGTTCTCAAAGTTCACGCGTGCGCGATCGGCCTCGGCACTCTGCCGCTCGCGCTGCAGTTCCAGCATTTCGCAATCAAACCGGGCAACGACAGCGCCTTGATCAACGTGGTCTCCGGGCTCGGCGACCCACTGGATGCGCCCGGCCATGCCAGCGGTAATTTGCGTTTCGTTACGGCTGAAGACGGTGCCGGCCGCCGGTATGCGTGGTGCAATCTCGGAGCTTGCCACCAGCGCCGCCGTCACCGGGACCGCTTGTTGTTCGTTCTGTGCCTCTACCGGCTCGGCGAACAGCGCCCATAGCAGCGCAAAGACCAGTGCGGTAACAAATCGTGTGTGCGATCGAGTATGCGTCATGCTGTTGTCTCCGCTGCTGTTGCCGCCAACGTCTTAGTTACACGTTCAATGCGAGATTCGCCGATTCGCAGAATGCTTGGCAGCAGGATGAGGGTAAACACGGCACTCACGCTCATGCCACCGACAATGACGGTGGCAAGCCCGCGATAGATCTCGCTGCCGATGCCAGGCACCAGCATTAGCGGCAACATGCCGCAGATCGAGGTTAGCGTGCTCATGAATATCGGTCGTGCCCGTATGCGAATGGCCTGTGCGACAGCGCTTGCTCGATCCGTGCCTTCTCGCTCGGCAACGCGTGTCTGGTGCACCAGTAGTATCGCGTTGTTGACCACAAGGCCGAGCAAGATGATGAAGCCAATCATTGTCAACAGTTCAAGTGACTGGTACGTGAAGAGATTCAGAACGCGCAATCCGATTACACCTCCGACAATCGCGAGCGGCATCACCAGTAGAACGATCAGGCTGTCGCGTACCGAGCGGAACATTGCAGCCATGATCAACGCAAGAATCAGTACCGCGAGAATAAAGTTCTGTCCCATGTCGGCGACCGCGCTCGCGAGCTGGTCGACCGTGCCCCGATAGAAAATATCCGAATCGGCTGGCAGTGCATTTTCGATGATCGGCCCTATCTCGGCGCGCAGTTCGTTGAGTGCATCCTCCATCGTCATGTTGGCTGGCGGCAGCACTTGCAGGGTAATGGTGCGTTGCCCGTTCACGCGTCGAAGCTGCGTCGGGCCAACGGTCCGATTGATCGACGCGAGTTCGCCGACCACCTGGATGCCGGACTGCGGTGTGAAAATCGGCACGCCCGCCAGGTCCTCCGGTGTTGTCCAGTCGCCGCTCCAGATCAACACATCCACGCCGCGGTTGCCGTCGAAATAGCGCCCTGCATTCAGACCGCCTGTGAAGGCACGAACGGCATCGGCGACAGCGCCGCGATCCAGGCCGGCTTGCGTGATCCGACGGTCATCCGGTACCAGTTGCAGTTCAGGCTTCGACATCGACGTCCCGGGTATTGCGCGAACGGACCAGTCGGGGAAGCGATCGGAAATCGCCTCTTCACCGACACGCGCCGCGTCCATCAACGGCACCAGGTTGGGCCCCTGCAGATCGATATTGATATTTCGGCCGCCGGAGATACCGATGTTCAGCAGTGATGCCCGAGATACGAACGGTTTCGCACCGGGTAAACCGACCAGTAATTCTTCGCGCAGCATGCGCATCAGTTCCGGCGCTTCTCTCGGGTCGCTCGGGTAAATGAACACCCCGGTCGCGTTGGAGCCGTAGGAATACAGGTTGTATCCGCGGATACCCGGACTGGCTTCGCCGTCGACGTGCGGCTGAAATCGCCGAATCACTTCGGCAATGACTTCCTCCTCGATAGTGCTCAACGGTGTGCCCTCGGCGATACTAAAAAAAGCCTCGACGCCATCGGCATCGGCTTGCGGCAGAAAGTCGAGCTTTGGTGCGAGCAGCCAGGTGAGCAGCGCCGGCAGAACGAGCAGGGACGCGATCCAGCCGGCACGTTGACGGGGCGTACTGGTGACCGCGATGAGTCGGTTCGTCAGCCGGTCCCAGGTCGCACCCAGTCGATCGATACCGGTGTGCTCTTCGTGAAAGTAGCGACTGGCCACCGGCAAGATTGTTATTGCGGCGATCATCGACGTCGCGACTGCGACCGACAAGGTCAGCGCCAGATCCGCGAACAACTGGCCTTCGAGCCCCTCCATGAAAAGAATAGGCAGGAAAATCGCGATACTGGTTACCGTGGAGGCGAACAAGGCACCGACGACCTGCGATGGTCCTTTGCGGGCTGCCTTCCTGTACGGCATTCCGCCTTGCCGCAGACGGACAATATTCTCCTGCACGATGATCGCGGCATCGAGGACGAGGCCGACGGCAAACGCGAGGCCTGCGAGTGACACGACATTCAGACTGCGTCCGAACAAGCTCAAGACCAGCAATGACGACAGCAGCGAAAACGGAATGGTCAACGCGATGAGCAGGGTTGCTCGCCAGCCTCGGAGGAACAGCCAGAGCACGGCAAGGGCCAGTATCACCCCAAGTATCAGGTTGCCGTTCACCAGCCCGATGGCGCGGCGAATGTGCACCGACGCGTCGAAGCTCAACACCATTTTTAGCTCTTCGGCGGCGAGGGGGCCGGCATTGAGTTCCTCGATTGCCTCGTTGATGTCGTCAAGGATTGTGACGGTATTGGCGCCGTACTTGCCCTGCACCTGGATGTAATAGGCCGGATAGCCCGTGCGATACATGAAGCCGCTTCGGGGATAAAGCTCAGTCGTGATGTCAGCGACTTCGCTCAGGTAGACCGGCTCATTACCCCGCCGAGCCACGATGAGCTCGCCGAGATCATCGATATCAAACCCGCCGAGAAAGCGGACTGTGTATTGACGTCGACCGACACTCGCAAGTCCGCCGGTTGCATTCACAGCTCGCGTCACTGTGTTTGCTATATCGGTTACCCGAACGCCGAGTGCAGCGGCGCGGTAGGGATCGAAATTGATCAGCACCAGCGGGTCGCGTTCGCTGCGAAGGTTGATGCGCTGCACGCCGTCGATCTGCAACAGGCGCGGTTCAACTTCGGTATCCAGTACGCGCTGAAATTCGGTGACATCGGCACCGGGTGTAGGCTCCAGCGGGTGTACGAGCAAGGTTGCCACCGGAAAATCCCAACCACCAACCTGTATGGAAGGTTCCTCCGCATCCGGCGGTGGCGGTTCGGCGCGATTCAACGCGTTGAGCACGTCGAGCATGGCCTGCTGCATGTCGGTACCAATGTCGAATCTTAAGTGCACATTGCCGTTGCCGGAGCGCACGTCGCTGGACATTTCGATAACGCCTGGAACCTGCCGCAGCACCGTCTCCTGTGGCTCTACGATGCTTGCTTCCACTTCCTGTGGCGCGGCGTTGCGCCACGAGGTATTGATATTGACTTCCGGGTACTCGAGGTTGGGCAGCATCTGGATCGGCAAGGATGCGATACCCATGACCCCAAGCACGAACAACAACACCGCGACGGCGAGAAGTGCGGCCGGATTGTCCGCAGAGACTTTGATTAATGACATGCACAACCCCCGTTGCAGCGAATGGACGATCGCTCCTTCATCTGATGCAGAGTAGGGATGAAAAGTTGTCTGTTTAGCGCTCTAAATCGGCAAGGTGTGCGCCTCGCGCGACCAAATGGTCACGGCTGCTGCTGGGGCCTCTTCACTGCAGGCCTTTTAAATCGATTAAATCGATCATTATGATCGAAATAACCCACTGTGTGACAGGTTTAGATTCGGTCTAATAGGGGCTGCCAAAAGGCACTACACAAAAGGGGAGATTCGAATGCACAGATATTTGAAACCTTCGATACCGGCTGTCGCGCTTGCGATGGTGCTGGTCGTGTCATCCAATCCCGTGTTCGCCGAGGGCGAGCCGAAATCCAACCAGTTCTGGTGGCCCGAAAACTTGAGCTTGAGTTCGCTGCGTGATCACAGCGCCGAGTCCAACCCGATGGGCGATGACTTTAACTACGCCGAGGCCTTTGCCAGCCTCGACCTTGATGCGGTCAAGGCCGATATCGAAACGCTGATGAAAACGTCGCAAGACTGGTGGCCGGCCGACTACGGTCACTACGGACCGTTTTTTATTCGCATGGCCTGGCACAGCGCAGGTACGTACCGTGTTTCTGACGGGCGCGGCGGTGCCGGTGGTGGACAGCAGCGATTCGAGCCGCTCAATAGCTGGCCCGATAACGCAAACCTCGACAAGGCACGACGGCTGCTTTGGCCGATCAAGCAAAAATACGGTCGCAGCCTGTCCTGGGCAGACCTGATGGTTCTGACGGGCAACGTTGCGCTTGAATCGATGGGCTTCAAGACCTTCGGTTTCGCCGGCGGCCGTGAAGACGACTGGGAAGCCGAAATGGTGTACTGGGGACCCGAGAATGAGTTCCTCGACGACAAGCGTTACACCGGTGATCGCGAACTCGAAAAGCCACTCGCTGCAGTTCAGATGGGCTTGATCTACGTTAATCCTGAAGGGCCGAACGGCAATCCTGATCCCTTGCTCGCCGCCAAAGACATTCGCGACACATTTGGTCGTATGGCGATGAATGATGAAGAAACCGTTGCGCTAATTGCTGGCGGGCACACATTCGGTAAAGCGCACGGTGCAAAGCCCGCTGATTGTCTGGACGTTGAACCTGCCGCCGCCGGAGTCGAAGAGCAGGGCATGGGCTGGAAAAACAAGTGCGGTAAAGGCAATGCCGAAGACACGATCACCAGCGGCCTCGAAGGCGCCTGGACTGTGAACCCGGTAGGCTGGACGCACAACTACCTCGTCAATCTCTACACCTACGACTGGGTGCAGACGAAGAGCCCGGCCGGAGCAACGCAGTGGATTCCTGACAACGGAGCCGCGTCAACACTGGTACCGGATGCACACGATCCGTCAAAGCGACATGCGCCGATCATGTTCACGACCGACCTGGCGCTGAAATTTGATCCGGAATATCGACGCATCACTTCACATTGGTTGAAAAACCCGGAAGAGTTCGAAGTTGCTTTCGCCAAGGCCTGGTTCAAGCTTACGCATCGCGATATGGGGCCGAGAGCACGCTACATCGGTAACGACGTGCCTGCTGAAGAATTGCTGTGGCAGGATCCTGTACCCGCTGTGGACCATAAGCTCATTGACGCAGATGATGCCGCGAAACTGAAAGCCGAGATTCTCGATTCCGGACTGACGGTGCCGCAGCTCGTTCGCACTGCCTGGGCGTCAGCGGCCAGCTTCCGCGGTACCGACATGCGCGGCGGAGCAAACGGTGCGCGTATCAACCTTGCGCCACAAAAAGACTGGGCAGCCAACGATCCGAAAGAACTGGCGAAAGTGCTCAAGAAACTGAGCAGTGTCCAGAAGGACTTCAACCGAACGTTGTCCGGCGGCAAGAAAGTGTCACTCGCCGATATCATCGTTCTCGGTGGCGCTGCGGCCATTGAACAAGCTGCAAAGAATGCCGGTTTGGAAGTGAAAGTTCCTTTCACACCTGGTCGTACGGACGCAACACAGGCGCAAACGGATGTCGCATCGTTTGCTGTGCTCGAGCCGACGGCAGACGGATTCCGCAACTACTTCGCTACCGGCAACTCGCGCTCTCCGGCGGAACTCCTGGTGGACAAGGCGGACACGCTGACACTGACTGCACCGGAGATGACGGTGTTGGTTGGCGGTATGCGCGCATTGAACGCCAATGCCAGCGGCGTTAAGCATGGTGTTTTCACTGATCGTCCGGGCACATTGAGCAACGACTTCTTCGTCAACCTGCTCGATATGTCGACGAAGTGGACGAAATCATCGACGGCCGACGGCATCTATGAAGGCCATGACCTTGGCACGGGTAAACTCAAATGGACGGCGACTCCGGTCGATCTCGTGTTTGGTTCGCACGCTGAGTTGCGCGCTATTGCTGAAGTGTATGCGGAAGTTGGTGGCGAGAAAAAGTTCGTCAATGACTTCATTGACGCGTGGACCAAGGTGATGACACTCGATCGCTTTGACCAGATCTGAGTTGATCCAAACTGAAAAAGGAACGGCGGCGCCAAAACGCCGCCGTTTTTTTATCTAAAGAAGGTTCATCCGGCGCAGCAAGTCCTCGTAGCGAGGATTGCCTGCGAGCAACCGGGTCATCGTGTCGAAACCCTTGATGTAAACAAGGCCAGGATCACGGACAGCGAAGCCGCGCTCCAGCGCAGCCAGGGCTTCGTCGACGTCGCCCCAATAGGTATAGACGGTGGCGACCTGCCAGGAAACATCATCGCCGTAAGTGTTGATCAGCTTGCCGAGGCTTTGCTGTGCGGCTTCGTGGTCACCCATTTTCTGATGGAGAACGGCCTCTATCTCCCAGCGAAGAAAATCGAAAGTTTCCGCTTGAATCGC